>CAYXJI010000505.1:0-2296 GCA_964465175.1 uncultured Burkholderiaceae bacterium
GACATCGGTGCAGGTGATCAATTTAAGCCTGCCTTTCTAGCGATTTCACCTAACAATAAAATTCCGGCCATCGTGGATGCCGATGGCCCCGATGGCAAGCCGATTGCCCTGTTTGAATCGGGGGCGATTTTGGTCTATCTGGCAAGTAAGGTCGGACGTTTTTTAGGTGATAGTGACAGAGAAAAATACCAGACCTTGCAATGGCTCATGTTCCAAATGGGCGGACTTGGTCCTATGCTGGGGCAGGCGCATCATTTCCGCATTTACGCACCAGAAAAAATTGATTATGCTTATGATCGCTATACGAATGAGGCGCGACGTTTGTATAACGTCCTCGAAAAACAATTAAGCCAGCATGCCTACTTGGCAGGCGAGCATTACAGCATCGCGGATATCGCTTGCTTCCCATGGACTCGATCTGCGGCCAATCAAGGTATAGCGTGGGCCGATTATCCGCATACCAAACGTTGGTTTGATGCGATTAATGAACGTCCCGCCGTACAACGTGGTATGAAAGTGCTGGCCGATTTCAGAAAACCATTGACCGACGAAAAGACCAAAGATATTTTGTTCGGTAAAACGCAATATACAAAAAAAGTAAGCTCACACTAAGCGGTAACTCATAAACCGCTTAGTCCAAATAAAAGTAGCGCCAGCACAGCGACCACATTAAGAATCGAGAATATCATGCGACGCGCACCGAAAAAGAAAATTCAAAAATTAGCTGGCGACGCCTTGCGCATCGCCAATCTATCCCATGCAATTTCACAAGCTGGGAGTCGTTTAGAAGACAATGACTGGCAGTCTTTACTAGATACGCTAGTAGCAAAAAATTTGGAGTTAAAACACCAATCTGTGCTGGATTCAGCAGCGGAGCATGTCTTTACCAATCAGCCAGAGGCCTACGAAGTTCTAATAGAAGCCATCGAATCAATCGCGACCTCAGGCCGCATCAAAGTTGGCGACACCCAATATGATTTACTCTTAGTTGCAGCACCAATTCTGGCATGGAGTCGTTTTGAGATCGCTTCGAGTTCAATTCCGGCTAACCTCTTAAAGTCTTTAACGACAAGTTGGCGTGAATCGCTGTTGTGCAAAGGTGTGCAAATATGTATTTTGCCCAACCTATTTTCTATCGATCAGCTACCGCAAGATCACTGTGCCATCAATGATTTGCTGCACCAAACTGCTGACCATTTTTTGCGAGATAAAGCAATAGCGCCGGCAAAAGATCTACCCAAAACCGTGCCCTTTCTGGCTGACAGTCGCTACTTATTGGGTGTGATTATTGCGCCTGAAAATTCACCTTTATTCCAATGGCAAATGACACCATCGCCCTTCGACATTGCCAAAGCAAAAGAAGCGGCCGTCTTACTATGGAAGCAAAGAGCGCATGCCGATGTCGCCCACTTGTTACCAGGTTGTGGCTTTGAGTTCTTGCTGCCTGAATCGTATTATTCTGCCTGTAGGGAAGCAGATATTTTAGTGCGCCCAATTTCTATACGCTCCGCCGTTTTCTATCTAACCCAAACCTTAAATGTCGAAGCCTCAGAGCTAGGTGCCATTGTTGCACGCTTCGGCCCGGAAACTCACCCTGGGCAAGTAGATGAATTACGTGTGGGATTTACCCTCCGCAACGAACCTGAAATCATCTATGGTGTGATTTGGCCCTTGTATCAACAAGAGGATGAGGTCAACGCGTTGATAGGCCCCTCTATCTCCACGATGGATGAACGTGAGGGCGATATTCCAACCCTACTCAAAGAAAGTGGGCTGACGAACATACGCATGCTGGAAGATATTTTTGGTTTAGAGTTTTGTGATGATTGCCAAGCCCCTTTATATGCCGATGCAGAAGGTGAACTAGTTCACCCCGAAATGCCTGAGGACGCACCACCGGAAGGCTCGCTGCATTTCCATTAAATTTTTTTCAAAAGTAGCGCACAAAAAAAGCCAGACGGAAACGCCTGGCTTTTTTTTCGGTTCATTGCACAGCGACTAAAAAACTACCAAAATTTAAATGGATGCTTAATCAAATTCGCATTCGCATAGCGATGATCGTGACTGACGTCTTCACCGCACCACGTCGGCTTTACGAATACCTCATCCACCGCACTGAGCTCGACCTCTGCCACCACCATCACCGTCGATTCCTACGCCGGGTTCCAGGTGCGCGGCTTCACCGCCGATGGCAACACCACGGTGTACCGGGACGGTCTGCGGATTCGTCGTGGCCGCACCGAGACCGCGGAGCTGTCGAGCGTCGAGGTGCTGAAGGGACCGGCCGGCTCGTTGT
>CAYXJI010000506.1:0-2296 GCA_964465175.1 uncultured Burkholderiaceae bacterium
GCAAGACCGCGCCAGCAATATCCCAAAAGACACGGCTCGCCAATAAACTGTAGATCGCGACCATCAGCGCGCCAGCGACTAAAGCCATGATGACCGGCGTACCAGCCAACATCGCCGCCGCAGCACTCCCCGCAGCCAATCCTCCGCGGCCTAACCACGGCCCCAAGATTTTGCTCAACACCAGGCCCGCGATCAACAGCCCCAACCATACTAGTGGCTGCAAACCTAAGATGTTAATGTCCTTGGTATAGTTGGCGCTATGACCCTTGCTCGGTGGCGGTGCAGGCAAAAGTTCACCAGCAATGACGGCACTGATCTTATCGATACCGGCGTCGATGCCAGCATAAAAATTATTTTGTTTGAATGCTGGGCGCACAAATTCACGAATGATGCGGGCGCTAGTGACGTCGGTGAGCGCGCCTTCTAAGCCGCGCCCCACTTCGATGCGGACGCGTTTGTCGTTCTTCGCGACTAACAATAAAACGCCATCGGCCGTGCCTTTGCGTCCCAATTTCCATTCATCAACCACACGGATCGCAAACTGTTCTATGCCTTCTTCACCTGTCGTCGGCACGATTAACACCGCAAGTTGGCTGCCCTTGGTTTTTTCTAAGGCTTGCAGTTTCTTGGCTAAGGTTTCAACTTGTTCCGCGGTGAGCGTTTGGGTTAAATCGGTAACGCGCTTAGACAGTTTGGGAACTGGAATTTGTTCCGCCTTGGCATCACTACTTCCGACTAACAAACAGAGCGGGAGCAGCAATGCCAAGATCGCTAGGGACGCAAAACAAAGTCGATGGTATGACTTCACAGTCAACATTATTTCTTACCGAAGTCGACTTTAGGTGCATTAGAAATTCCTTTTTCGTTCTCGACCGTAAAGCTAGGTTTGACTTCCATGCCAAACATTTTCGCCGTCAAATTACTTGGGAAGGAACGCACCGTCACGTTATAGGTTTTGACTTCTTGAATATAGCGATTACGGGCGACCGTGATACGATTTTCTGTGCCTTCTAATTGCGCTGATAAATCACGGAAATTATCGTTGGCTTTCAAGGCCGGATAGTTTTCAGAAATCATCATCAAACGCGATAAAGCCGAGGTCATGCCGGACTGCGCTTCTTGGAATTTTTTTAAAGCTTCTGGGTCTTTCGCCAACTCTGGCGTCATCTGTATGCTGCCAACTTTGGCACGTGCTTCCGTGACGCCCAATAAGACTTCTTTCTCGTGATCCGCATAGCCTTGGACCACATTGACCAGATTCGGCACTAGGTCGGAGCGGCGTTGATATTGATTCAAAACTTCCGACCAAGAAGCTTTCACGGTTTCATCTTGTGCTTGCAAAGTGTTATAGCCGCAGCCACTCAAACCCGTCACCAAACTTGTTGCCAATACGGCTGTCAAAAATAAGCGTTTCATAGAAATCACTCCAAAAAATAAGAAAACAAAAAATAAGATAAATAAAGAACCTGCGCAGCATACGCTAAGCGCGGCCAAAAAATCTTCGGTTATTTGGCTAAAATTTTGATCACTACTTTTTTGATTTGCATAGATTGGCCTACTGCGCGGCAAGGCCGGTGCAGTTCACCCGGGAAAAATATGGCATACATGCCCGGCGTCAGCACGATTCTTGTTTCGAGTGCTTGCTGCGCGACAAAGGCAATATCACGTTCGGCCAAGCGATCATCATGTGGTACTAGATCAGGATTGGCTGGCAAGTAGCCAAGTGCTTCTTCGCCAACGAGCAGACATTGCACATCAATGTGGCGCGCATGAAATTCGGGAAAACCAGTTTCCCACGCTTGCGTCATAGGATCTTGCACTAAGGCGAACATCCGCTCGCCATCGATGGGATATCTTCCCGTGGCGACAGGCGTGTAGTCGGTCTCTCGCAGATGTTGCAAGGCGAATTCAATATCGGCGCTGGCTTTTGAGTCGTTTGTTTGTTGCTGATGTAGGTGGCCAAGTATCATGGTTTAAGATCGTTGAATTGGCGCTGGGTCTGGTAATAAGCAGGCATCGACGATCTGCAAGTCATTATCTTTTGCAAAGCTCATGACAAAGTGAAAGGCCAACGGCTCGATTTCGCGTAGGGCCTCATTCACCACCACAGAACGCACCCCGTTCAAGAGAATGGGACGTACATAAGGGGAATACTGCAAATGCGCATTGCGCCCGCCTTCTGGACGAAAGCAAGACATGGCACCACACAAGCGTTCGGCCCAATCACTAGGGCGAAACTGTTTGCCATCGCTGGTGAGACCTTGAATAAAGAACTCACTGATTGGCTTGGAAGCGT
>CAYXJI010000507.1:0-2252 GCA_964465175.1 uncultured Burkholderiaceae bacterium
AATACTTTGATTGGTAGCTTTTGATCACGGCACAAAGCAATGGCTGTCGCATCCATGACCTGCAGGTGACGGGAGATCGCTTCATCGAAAGAAATGGTGGTGTAACGTGTGGCAGTTGGGTCTTTTTTCGGATCGGCGGTATAAACGCCATCCACTTTCGTCGCCTTCAAAACTAACTCAGCGCCGATTTCTGATCCGCGCAAGGCGGCTGCCGTATCAGTAGTGAAGAAAGGATTGCCCGTGCCCGCAGCAAAAATTACGACCTTACCTTCCTCCAAATATTGCAAAGCTTTTGGTCGCACATACGGCTCCACGACTTGTTCAATCGCGATTGCCGACATCACGCGCGCTGTGACACCGACCTGACGCATAGCATCACCTAAAGCGAGTGAATTCATCACCGTTGCCAACATCCCCATGTAATCGGCAGTCGCTCTATCCATGCCTTGTGCACCCGGCGCAACGCCACGGAAGATATTGCCGCCGCCAATGACGATGGCCAATTCAACACCCATACGGGAAATTTCGGCGACATCCGCCACCATACGCTCGATGGTGGCGCGATTGATACCATAGGCATCATCACCCATCAAAGCCTCACCAGAGAGTTTTAAAAGCACACGCTTATAAGCTGGTTTATTCACGGTTTGGGCTCCTTTTAAGTTGGGAAGACATTATTGCAAAAATTCTGTTCGGTCAACTTCGCTATCGACATGACCAAAACGTTTGCAACAATCACTTACGTTACTACCTACTTCTAATCTTTTTATCCCTACTGTCACGACGATTTACCCTGCAGCTGTTTCGCCCAGTAAAGACTAGCTTCTTAAAAAAACGGGCCTTGCGGCCCGTTTTCTTTTAAAAGCTTGCTTACGCTTGTTTTGCAGCAGCCACTTGCGCCGCTACTTCTGCAGCGAAGTCATCTTGTTTCTTCTCAATGCCTTCACCCACCACGAACATCGTGAATGCTTTGACAGATGCGCCTGCCGCTTGCAACATTTGTTCTACCGTTTGCTTGTCGTTTTTCACGAAAGATTGGTTCAACAAGGACACTTCTTTCAAGAACTTCTGCACCGCGCCATCAATACGCTTGGTGACGATTTCTTGAGATTGTGGATTTTTGCCTTCAGCTTTTGCTTTTTCAGCGTCTTCTGCGGCTTTCAAAGAAGCGACTGAACGTTCTTTTTCGATCAATTCCGCAGGCACTTGGTCAACGGACAAAGACACTGGTTTCATCGCTGCGATATGCATCGCAACGTCTTTACCAACTTGGTCATCCGCTGCATCAAACTCAACGACGACGCCGATACGTGTACCGTGCAAGTAGGTCGCTACTTTGGCGCCCGTTTCAAAACGTTGGAAACGACGAATCGACATGTTTTCACCGATCTTACCGATCAAACCAGCGCGTACGCTTTCTACTGTGCCATCTTCCAAAGCCAATGCAGACAAAGCTGCAACGTCAGCTGGATTCGCTTCAGCGATCAATTTAGCCACTTTATTTGAAAAAGCGATGAAGTCATCATTTTTCGTCACGAAGTCTGTTTCGCAATTAACTTCAACTAAAGAAGCTACGCCGCCCACTGTGTAAGACGCAACGACACCTTCTGCTGTAATGCGGGAGGCTGCTTTGGACGCCTTTCCACCCAATTTAACGCGCAAAATCTCTTCTGCACGTTCCATATTACCTTCAGCTTCTGTCAAAGCTTTTTTGCATTCCATCATCGGCGCATCAGTTTTTGCACGTAATTCGCCGACCATCGCTGCTGTAATTGCTGCCATGTTTCTCTCCTAATTCATTGCATCGCGAGACGCAAAAGTTCAATATAAATTCGATTTAAAAAAAGGGGCTAACACGCGTCGGCCCCTTTTTTACTTTTCAAACGCGGCGCTGATGAAGTTAAATCCCATCAAGCGTAGCGGTACGCAATTAAGCCTGTTCTACTTCAACAAACTCATCGCTAGGTTTGATTGCCTCAAGCACTTCATTCACTGCATTAGCGCGGCCTTCCAAAATCGCATCTGCTACGCCACGAGCGTACAGGAATGATGTACGTTACGCCAGCTGGAGAATGGTTAGTATCGACTACGCCGATGACTGGGATACCCAATTTCGCTGCTTCAGTGATTGCACCTTTGTGGTAACCAACGTCAACCACGAAAATTGCATCAGGAACGCCGCCCATATCTTTAATGCCGCCGATAGATTTTTGCAACTTGATCATTTCGCGCTCAAACATCAAGGCTTCTTT
>CAYXJI010000508.1:0-2243 GCA_964465175.1 uncultured Burkholderiaceae bacterium
CTGATTGGATTAAAACACTGATAGCGAGTAAAGATAGAAGTTTGGCCGCGCCGACCTTTATGCCTGATGGGCTTTATTTGGCTAGGGTGGAATATGATCCGAAATGGAATTTGCCGGTTGCGAATAATGAAAATTTGCCATACGGACTGCGATTCTAGTAAATTTCTAATCGTTTTGCCTGAAAAAACTTGCCTGACACACCTATGTTATTTCCAATTGCCATCCTTTTACGCTTTGCTTAACAGTAAAAATGGGTAATTCAGAAGGAAATCCGGTAAAATGTCGTTTTTGCATAACCCAATTATTAGGCGCTCGCCTGGGGAAATTGCCCCGATCGTAGCGCCTTTTTTGTATCTAGCGTCTTGAAACTCTAATGAAAAATATCCGCAATTTCTCTATCATCGCTCATATTGATCATGGTAAATCTACTTTGGCAGACAGAATTATCCAACTGTGCGGTGGTTTGTCTGATCGCGAAATGGAATCTCAAGTCCTTGATTCTATGGATATTGAACGCGAGCGTGGAATTACCATCAAAGCGCAAACCGCTGCGCTAAGTTATAAGGCGCTTGACGGTCAGCTCTACAATCTCAATTTGATTGATACACCAGGGCATGTTGACTTTAGTTATGAAGTCAGTCGTTCTTTGTCCGCATGTGAAGGTGCCTTGCTGGTAGTTGATGCATCACAAGGTGTCGAGGCGCAAACAGTTGCCAATTGTTATACCGCGATTGAACTGGGCGTGGAAGTTGTCCCTGTTTTGAATAAAATTGATTTGCCATCGGCAGACCCTGAGAATGCTGCTCAGGAAATTGAGGAGGTAATTGGTATTGATGCCAGCGATGCCGTGCATTGTTCTGCCAAAACGGGCTTAGGCGTGCGTGACATTTTAGAGTCTTTGATTGTTAAAGTACCGCCGCCACAAGGTGATCCGGACGCGCCATTGCAGGCCTTAATTATCGACTCTTGGTTCGATAATTATGTCGGTGTTGTGATGTTAGTGCGTATCGTCAATGGAACGCTGCGACCCAAAGATAAAATCTTGTTTATGGCAACGGAAGCGCAGCATTTGGTGGAAAGCGTCGGTGTCTTCACGCCCAAATCTTTAAGCCGTTCTGAATTATCTGCAGGGCAGGTCGGATTCATTATTGCAGGCATTAAAGAACTGAAAGCCGCCAAAGTGGGCGACACGATCACGATCGTTGGTAAGTCTGCTGCACAGCCACTACCTGGTTTTAAGGAGGTGCAGCCGCAAGTGTTTGCCGGCCTGTTCCCAGTCGAAGCAAATCAATATGATTCTTTGCGCGACTCTTTAGAAAAATTAAAATTGAATGACGCGGCGCTGATGTATGAGCCTGAGGTATCGCAAGCGCTTGGTTTTGGATTTAGATGTGGTTTCTTAGGCCTCTTGCATATGGAAATTGTGCAGGAGCGCCTAGAGCGCGAATTTGACATGGATCTCATTACTACGGCGCCGACCGTAGTGTACGAGGTTGTCATGGGGGATGGCACGATCTTGATGGTGGATAATCCTTCAAAAATGCCAGACCCTTCAAAAATTGAAGAAATCCGCGAACCTATTGTTACCGTCAATCTGTACATGCCGCAAGAATACGTGGGCTCAGTGATTACCCTTTGTACCTCTAAGCGCGGTGTGCAATTGGACATGAATTACCATGGACGTCAGGTTAAATTGACTTACGAAATGCCAATGGCAGAAATCGTCTTGGACTTTTTTGATCGATTGAAGTCAACCTCGCGCGGCTATGCCTCTATGGACTATGAGTTCAAAGAATATCGGGCTGCCGATGTGGTGAAAGTCGACATGTTAATTAATAGTGAAAAAGTCGATGCTTTGGCGATCATCGTGCATCGTGCCAACGCCCACTATCGTGGTCGTGCGGTTGCGGCAAAAATGCGTGAACTCATTCCACGTCAAATGTTTGATGTCGCGATTCAAGCTGCAATTGGTGCCAATATTATTTCACGCGAGAACGTCAAAGCCTTACGTAAAAACGTTTTGGCGAAATGTTATGGTGGCGATATTTCTCGAAAACGTAAGCTCTTAGAGAAGCAAAAAGCGGGTAAAAAACGCATGAAACAAGTTGGCTCTGTAGAGATTCCTCAAGAAGCGTTTTTGGCGATTTTGCAAGTGGAGGAAAAATGAGTTTCCAATCTTTAGTCGGGAATTTTGCGTTGATTCTGTTCGTTCTGTTAGTCATTACAGGGATCATTTGGGCGCT
>CAYXJI010000509.1:0-2234 GCA_964465175.1 uncultured Burkholderiaceae bacterium
TTAACGATTTATGACAACAGCCAAAACGCTAATTGCAAAAATTAGCGTCGGAATATTTATATCAAGCAGCAATCACTATCAAACTGGCGATGGCGAATTTCCAAACACAAAAGCGCGACATCCAGTCTCGCTGGAGTCGCGCCATAAAATTCTACTGCATCGAATGAGTCTAAAAAGTTCATTCAGTTTTGTGAAGCCTTTCTTGTTCAACTACTTTGGTCGCATTTTACTGCCTTTGCGATTTCTTGTCTTGAACACTTTCGACTACAAAAATTTATTCCCACTTATTTACGCTCAACTATTTATTCCCAATTGAGAGCACCACCAGTTTGATACTCGATGACGCGGGTTTCGAAGAAGTTTCGCTCTTTTTTCAGATCGATCATTTCGCTCATCCACGGGAAAGGATTTTCTTCTTGTGGGAACAAAACATCGAGACCGATTTGTTGTGCGCGGCGATTTGCGATGAACCGTAAATAACCTTTAAACATAGGCGCATTCAAGCCGAGTACTCCTCGCGGCATTGTATCCTCTGCGTAACGATATTCCAACTCTACCGCACGTAAAAACAACGATTTAATTTCGTCGCGAAATGCAGCGGTCCACAAATGTGGGTTCTCCATTTTGATCGTGTTGATCAAATCGATTCCGAAATTGCAGTGCATTGATTCATCACGCAAGATGTACTGGTATTGCTCCGCCGCACCCATCATTTTATTTTGACGACCGAGCGCGAGAATTTGTGTGAAGCCAACGTAGAAGAAAAGACCTTCCATTAAACACGCAAAAACAATCAATGAACGCAATAGCGTTTGGTCTGCTTCGATAGTGCCCGTCTTGAATGCAGGGTCGGTCAGCACATCAATAAAGGGGATCAAGAATTGATCTTTATCACGTATCGATTCAACTTCGTTGTACGCATTAAAAATTTCCGCCTCATCGAGACCAAGTGACTCAACGATGTACTGGTATGCATGCGTGTGGATCGCCTCTTCAAACGCTTGACGCAATAAATACTGACGGCATTCTGGCGCAGTGATGTGACGATAGGTACCGAGCACAATATTATTGGCAGCCAAAGAATCGGCCGTCACGAAAAAACCGAGGTTACGTTTTACCAAACGACGCTCATCTTCCGTCAAGCCATTTGGGTTTTTCCACAGCTCGATATCGCGCTGCATATTGATCTCTTGCGGCATCCAATGATTGGCGCAACCGGCTAAATATTTATCCCAAGCCCACTTATATTTAAATGGTACTAATTGGTTCACATCGGTCTGTCCATTGATGATGCGCTTGTCAGCGGCGTTGACGCGACGACCAATATCTTCGGCAGTCGCCACATCGGACTTGGTCACCAAAGCGGGGTTCAATGCAACATCTTGTGTCTGCATGCGTGTTTGATATTGATCAAACGCTGACTGCGTTTGTGCACTCGGTGGCGTGACCGGACGTGGCGCGGGTGCCGCTGGAGCGGCTTCTTCATCCCATGAAAGCATGTGATATTCCTTACTGGTCTGTTGATGATTTGACGCTAATGCGCCAAATCATTTTTAAAATTAAGTTCAATTGAATGGAACGGTCTTCATTTACCTCGAAAACGAAGACCTAACATTCACTTATTGGCAAGCTTCACACTCTTCAAAGCCGACATCGCCTGGACGTAAATAGCATGCTGCACCATCCGCCTCGACTGCTGCTGGCGCTGCTGCCACTTCGGCACTCGCGCCATAAGCACTATTGCCGCCATCGACACCAACGGCATTCAGTGCGCCAGTCTTACTTGTGGATTTCTCGGTATGCGTCGCACCGATAGTACGCAAGTAGTAAGTCGTTTTCAGACCGCGCAACCAAGCCAATTTGTAGGTCTCATCCAACTTCTTACCTGATGCGCCAGCCATATAGATATTCAAAGACTGCGCCTGATCTATCCATTTTTGACGGCGAGACGCAGCTTCCACCAACCAAGTCGGGCTCACCTCAAATGCGGTGGCATACAATTCACGTAAGTCTTCTGGAATACGATCGATCTTCGCCAAGCTACCGTCGAAGTATTTCAAATCGGAGATCATCACGTCGTCCCACAAGCCGTAATCTTTCAAATCACGTACTAAGTGTTCATTAATCTCGGTGAATTCACCCGACAAGTTCGATTTCACGTACAGATTTTGGTAAGTTGGCTCGATACAAGCAGACACGCCGATAATATTCGAGATGGTCGCCGTCGGTGCAAT
>CAYXJI010000510.1:0-2224 GCA_964465175.1 uncultured Burkholderiaceae bacterium
GATGAAAGTTTTATGGAGCAACTCTATCGCTGCATAAGTTACCGTGTCAGCTTGCTTTTCTATACCTTCAATCGCGTGTACGCGAATTTCGAGATCATCAAAATTAGTCATCAATGCGACCATCTCTTTCGAACCTTTTACACACAATTCTGCATGTTGATTGAAGAGATCAAAGAATTTACCCTCGGTGGGCATAAATCGTCCAAACATTTTCTTTTCCCTAAAAATAGAAATTTTTTATAGTAAGTCTCTGCTATTTCAATTAAGAATGCAAAGATCATCTGACTTAGTGGCACTACAAAAACAAACACAAAAACTAGACAACAAAATCGAATTCTTACATAAGCTATTTACTCACTATCACCATAGATCGACAGTGAGCCAGTGTAATTATCAAACTTGGTATATTCACCAAGGAAGGTCAAACGAACACTACCAATCGGTCCATTACGCTGCTTACCAATGATAATTTCGGCCGTTCCTTTATCGGGAGAATCTGGGTTATAAACCTGATCGCGATAAATAAATAAAATAACGTCCGCATCTTGCTCAATCGCACCCGATTCACGCAAATCGGACATCACCGGACGTTTATTGGGGCGCTGCTCTAGCGAGCGATTTAACTGCGATAATGCGATAACGGGACACTGCAATTCTTTTGCTAAGCCTTTTAAGCTACGAGAAATTTCTGAAATTTCTGTGGCACGGTTTTCACCGCCAGTATTTCCCGACATCAATTGCAAGTAATCGATAATGATCAGACCAAGTTTGCCGCATTGGCGAGACAAACGACGCGAGCGAGCGCGAAGCTCAATTGAACTTAATGCAGGAGTTTCATCGATATAAAATTGCGCATCATTCATTTTTTGAATCGCATGCGTCAAACGTGGCCAATCTTCGTCAATCAAGCGTCCGGTGCGCAGGCGATGTTGATCCAACTTACCAACAGAACCCAACATACGCATCGCTAACTGCGCGCCCCCCATCTCCATCGAAAACACGGCGACGGGCAGTCCACTATCAATGGCGACATTTTCACCAATGTTGATCGAAAAGGCGGTCTTACCCATCGATGGACGACCGGCGACAATAATCAAATCGCCAGGTTGCAATCCTGAGGTCATGCGATCAAGATCGGCAAAGCCGGTCGGTACCCCCGTAATATCACTGGTGTGATCGCGGTTATACAATTCATCAATACGCTCAACCACTTGCGTCAATAAAGGTTGAATAGCGTGAAAACCTTGCGCCCCGCGCGCACCCTCTTCCGCAATAGCAAAAATCTTAGACTCAGCCTCATCCAGCATTTGCTTCACTTCTTTACCTTGTGGATTAAATGCTTGTCCAGAAATCTCATCGGCGACCGTAATTAATTTACGCAAAACGCCGCGATCACGCACAATCTCGGCGTAGCGACGGATATTCGCCGCCGACGGGGTATTCTGCGCCAAGGCATTTAAATAAGTAAGCCCACCCACATCGTCGGCTTTTCCGGCAGCACTCAATGCATCAAAAACGGTAATGACGTCCGCAGGGCGAGAGGCGTTAACTAGCTTGACAATGAATTGGAAAATAATGCGGTGATCGTAGCGATAAAAATCGTCTTCACGAATAAAATCGGCGATCCTATCCCAAGCAGCATTATCGAGCAACAAACCACCCAGAACGGATTGTTCAGCTTCGATGGAATGAGGTGGCACGCGGATAGCGTCTAACTGAGGATCTGAAGGCGGTTTCATGGTGCGCATTATACCTTTTTATTCTTACTCAAAAACAGAAGAAACGTCTCAAATAACAAGCTAACAACCAAAGATCTTCTTGGAAATTATAGATACAAAATCTATTTTTATAATTTGAACTAGCAAGCAGTCAAGTGAAATCAAGTTCAATCAAAAGACCCAACGACATTGTGCAGCAATCATAAAAAAAGCCGGGAAAACCCGGCTTTTTTTTGCTTTCGAAAAGAAAACGAAAGCTTATGCGTGCTCGCCCAATACTGCAACGATGACATCGACTACTACATCTGTATGCAAAGCAACAGAAACAGCGTGATCACCCGTTGTTTTCAAAGGACCTGCTGGCAAACGAACTTGGGATTTCTCAACAGCAAAACCTTGTTTCGTCAACGCTTCAGCGATATCGAAGTTGGTCACATAACCAAACAAACGACCATCAACACCTGATTTTTGTGAAATCTGAACAGTCAAACCGCTCAATTTTTCGC
>CAYXJI010000511.1:0-2215 GCA_964465175.1 uncultured Burkholderiaceae bacterium
CGCCAAAGGCAAACCGCCATTTTCGCTATAGGAAAGAAAATCACGGAATGCTTGTGCGGTGGTGGCAAAACCACCTGGAACGCGCACACCTGCCGAAGCAAGCTGGCTAATCATTTCGCCGAGTGAAGCATTTTTACCGCCAACGGAATCGACATCGGTCATCCGTAAGTTTTCGAACGAGGCGACATACACAGATTCACTGCGTGCCTCGGTATTTGCTGCGTTAGACATAACAACCTCTTTTTTGATGATAAGAAATCTTTCGCACTGCGACGCGGCCTGCATTTTTTCTTGTTATTCTCTTGCTAGACCGAATCCATCCCAACTATTGATCAGCATTTTACCTTGTGCGCTGCAAAATACGCATTTGTCAGATTAATTTTGTGGGAATTTTATTTGATATATTGGTAATGCCTGACTTCGTGCTAATTTCTCCAGGGTGAACTCATGTTAGTGGATGTATAGTGGTAATAATTTCGTGACTATTCAGTTCGCCAATTTGAGTCAAACAAAATCGCTTAAATCGTCATTCCGGACTTGATCCCAAGCGCACAGGCCTAAAAGTAAATTCTGGATGCTGGATCAAGTCCTGCATAAGGTTAATGGGTCTTAGTTTTTTCAAAAAGTCCTTGCACTATAATAACTAACTGAATAGCTACCTAATTTCTTAGTGCACTCGCCTCATGTGCTTCACAGTTTGAGTCACAATTTTTTGTTTTAATCTTTTTGAATATCGCCATGCCCGATCAAAACACACCCGCAATGCCCGTCGCCAATCGCACGGTATTTTTTGTTTCCGACGGCACAGGCATCACCGCTGAAGCCTTTGGACATTCGGTCATCACCCAGTTTGATCTCAAATTTAAACAAATTCGCCTGCCATTTATTGATGATATCGACAAAGCGGAAGATGCGGTGAGACGGATTAACGAGGCGTTTGAATTGACAGGTAACCGCCCTATTGTTTTCTCGACGCTAGTGAAGCCTGATTTGGCCAACGTAATCTTTAAATCCAAAGGCTTGCACATGGATTTGATACAAACTTTTGTCGCGCCATTAGAAGAAGAATTGGGCGTTAAATCAACCCACACGGTAGGTCGCAGCCACAACATCGCGGATACCGAGGAATACAAAAATCGTATCGAAGCCATCAATTTTTCTCTCGCGCACGATGATGGTCAATCGAATAAAAATTTATCTTTAGCCGATGTGATTTTGGTCGGCGTATCGCGCTCCGGAAAAACGCCTACCACCCTCTATCTAGCCATGCAATATGGCATTAAGGCGGCGAATTATCCGCTGATACCCGATGATTTTGAACGT
The DNA here is from genome assembly GCA_964465175.1 of uncultured Burkholderiaceae bacterium. Lineage (GTDB taxonomy): Bacteria > Pseudomonadota > Gammaproteobacteria > Burkholderiales > Burkholderiaceae_D > Undibacterium. The sequence goes on from CAYXJI010000511.1 coordinate 1,324, forward strand.
GGCAAATTGCCTTCTGCTTTGCCCGAATTTAAAGGTAAAATTTTTGGTTTGAGTATCGCGCCAGAGCGCTTATCTGAAATCCGCAATGAGCGCCGTCCTGGCAGTAAATACGCGTCCTTAGAAAACTGCCGCTACGAGGTCAACGAAGCCGAAGCAATGATGAAACGCGAAGGCATACGCTGGCTCTCATCGACCGCCAAATCGATAGAAGAGATCGCAACCACCATCTTGCAAGAAATAAAACCGGATTCACGTTTGTAGGAGGATTCAATTGGAAGCAATTTATTAAAAACATTCAATGAATTTGCTTCCAATTTGTGTCCAATTTGCATCCAATTTTCTACTTCAATCCTTGCCGCACTTGCTCAAAAAAGCAAATCGCTGCGCTGGCTGCGACATTGAGCGATTCGATTTCAGGTCTTTGTGGAATCGTCACGGTATCACTGGCTAAAGCAATTAATTCCGCGGCAACCCCTTGCCCTTCATGGCCGAATAGCCAAGCCATAGCGGGTCTCAGATCAGCCTGATAGATCGTTTTGCGTGTGTGTGAGCTGGTCGCCAACACGGGAATTTTTGCACTTTGCAGTAAGGCGAGTAGATCGACCGCCTCATATATCTCTAACACGAAATGCGCGCCCATACCAGCGCGTAAAACCTTGGGCGACCATGCACTGGCTGTGCCCTCACTGCAATACACTTGAGTGATGCCAGCCGCCGCCGCGCTGCGTAAAATGGATCCCAAGTTACCAGGATCTTGCAATTGATCCAAGAGCACTGCATTACCAGTCAAGACATGTTCGACGGTACGTGTTGGCGTGGCGATCACGAACAATATGCCTACCCCATTGTCGACCTGACTCAGCGCCTGATACAAAGCGTCAGGCAGCACGAT
>CAYXJI010000512.1:0-784 GCA_964465175.1 uncultured Burkholderiaceae bacterium
GGAAGCGAAACTACGTTTCAGCTTGATCAGGGCTTCTTGTTGAATTTGCCGCACGCGCTCGCGAGTAATTCCCATTTCATCCGCTAAAGTTTCTAAGGTGACAGGATCATCATTATCCAAACCAAAGCGGCGCATGATGACGATACGCTGCTTATCGGGCAATTTTGATAGCCAGTCTCGGACCAAGACCGTGACTTCATGATGCTGTGCTTGCTCATCGGGCGCATGATCGGTATCCCCAGGCAACATATCGAGCAAACTACTTTGCGGATCCCCATCTAGAGGCGTATCCAAAGACATCGCGTGTTCCGACAAGGCTAGAATGTCCTGCACTTCATCCATAGGGCGACTCACTAAATGAGCAATGTCGTCAATACGTGCGTCTTTACCGTTACGCTGCTGTGATTCCAAATGGTACTTAGCGCGCAAAATTTGATTCAGTTCGCGCACGACATGCACCGGCAAGCGTATGGTTCTCGCCTGATTCATAATTGCGCGTTCTATGCTTTGGCGTATCCACCAAGTTGCATAGGTAGAAAATCGAAAACCACGCTCAGGCTCAAACTTATCAATGGCGTGCATGAGGCCTAAGTTACCCTCTTCTATCATATCGAGCAAGGCCACGCCGCGATTAATGTAGTGCTTTGCGATCGACACCACCAAACGCAAATTGTGCTCGATCATTTTTTGCCGCGCGTCAAAATCACCTTGCTTCGCCAGGGTCGCAAAATGCAATTCTTCTGCGGCACAAAACAAGGGCCGCGTGCCTATTTGATTTAAATAA
>CAYXJI010000512.1:794-2208 GCA_964465175.1 uncultured Burkholderiaceae bacterium
GAGTTGTATCGGTCGATAATTCAGCAGCGAGTAAGCTTTTGATCTCGTCGATAGGCGCAATGGCAACCGATGGTGTGTCATCTTGTTGATCCATATCATCAACGACATCGGCGCTTTCCTCCCCGCTATCATCTTCGTTGAGCAGCTCTTCATTCGCATCTGGTGCCACAGCAACAGCTGTATCATCTTGACTCGCTTGCATTTCGTGTTTTGAATTCTTGGACATAATTTACATTTAAGCCTGAAGATAAAATTTTGCGAATGATCGATCAAAAAAAAGAAAAACTACCGCGCTGGCAACAACTTCATAGGGTCCACGGGCTTTCCAGCCTGACGAATTTCAAAATGCAACTTCACAATATCGCTATCTGAATTACCCATCTCAGCGATTTTTTGTCCTTTACTAACCGATTGTCCTTCTTTCACCAAATTCACTTTATTGTGAGCATAGGCCGACAAATAGTTATTCGCATGCTTAATAATCAGTATATTGCCATAACCACGCATCGCACCGCCCTCATAAATTACCTTACCAGCTGCAGCCGCGAGCACTTCCTGCCCCAGCTTGCCGCTTAAATCTAGACCTTTATTTTTTTGATCGTCAAAAGTCGCGATCAATTTTGCATCCGTAGGCCAAATCCAATCGATAGTCTCGAGCGCAGGTGCCGCTTTTTCTGTCTTCTCTATCTTTTCTGTAGGCTTAGCAGCTGTAGGTTCTGTTTTAGGCGCGGCCGCAACAATGGCTACGCCGTTATCGGCAGCTTTTTGCAATTCCGCTAGATTCGCTTCTGAATAGGGACGCTTATCACCGCGAGGTGAATTTTTATTGGTGGAAGGATTAACCGGTGTCAGACTACGAATCTCAATTCCTGAGCTTGTCGCAATTGGATTGGTTTTTGCGACCGCCGTCCCCTCTGGCGGCCCTATCCACAAGACTTGATCCACTTTAATATCATTTGGATTGCTTAAGTTATTCCATGCGACGACATCGCGATAACTCTGGCCGTGATCGAATGCGATACGCAATAAAGTATCACCTCGTTTGACCGTGTAACTAGCGCGTACTTCCTGTTCCTTGACTTCCGGTGCAACCACCGTCGTTTTTGCAACGGCAGGCGTCGGCAACGCTGTACTACGTTCCACGACGGGCGCCTTATTGGGGACGGATGAACAAGCGCTGACCAAGGCCAACACTAAGAGTATTCCATTTTTTTTCAGTACACTACTTTGCTTCATACACATTTCTTATTCAGTTTAATTTAAAGCGATCCATATCGATACAGAGCACTACGCGAACTCTCCGCTTGCCATTCATCAAGCCCAACTGGGGCTATGCTGAAAAAACAGCCTGGCAGACTTAGATGACACCTTGATGTAAAGGGACAAAATGGCAAGACTCCAGCGTACTACTACG
>CAYXJI010000513.1:0-2203 GCA_964465175.1 uncultured Burkholderiaceae bacterium
GGGTGCAACCCGCGCTGCTTAGGTGCTCAATGGTCTGGCGGCGCGGGTTGCACCCGCCCTACCATTTTGCACCTTTAAATCCCTAAGCAATTCTAGCCAATAAAAATTTGCCTCGCAAAGCCATTTAGCTTTGCGAGGCATTCAGTCTTAATTAAAACTAGATTCTAAAAATCCATTTTTCTTGACGATACGATCTAAATCTAAAAGCGTCGCCAACAATTCTTTCATACGTGCTCGCGGTACTGCGTTCGGACCATCAGACATCGCTTGCGCTGGATTTGGATGCGTCTCCATGAACAGGCCTGAGATACCTACCGCGACTGCAGCACGCGCCAAGACTGGTACGAATTCGCGTTGACCACCCGACGATGTACCTTGACCACCAGGCAATTGCACTGAATGCGTCGCATCGAATACGACTGGGCAATTGGTTTCGCGCATAATCGCAAGTGAACGCATATCGGACACCAGATTGTTATAGCCGAAAGACACGCCACGTTCACACGCCATGAAATTATCTTCTGGCAGGCCTGCTTCTTTGGCTGCCAAGCGCGCTTTCGCGATCACGTTGATCATATCGTGCGGTGCTAAGAACTGGCCTTTCTTGATATTCACTGGCTTGCCAGATTGTGCACAAGCTTGAATAAAATCGGTCTGACGGCACAAGAACGCGGGCGTTTGCAAAACGTCGACTACCGCCGCGACTGGTTTGATTTCTTCAATCGCATGGATATCGGTCAAGACGTGAACATTCAATTGCTTTTTCACGTCTGCCAAAATTTCCAAGCCTTTTTCCATACCTAAACCACGGAAAGAAGTGCCAGAAGAACGATTGGCTTTATCAAACGATGATTTATAGATGAAAGGAATACCTAGCTCGGTCGTGATCTCTTTCAATGCACCCGCAGTATCCATCGCCATCTGATGCGACTCGATCACGCATGGGCCAGCGATTAAGAAAAATGGGTGGTCGAGACCAACATCAAATCCACATAATTTCATCGTCAATTCCTTATGCTTGCGCTTGGTTGTTCAGCAAAGCGGCTTTTGTTGCATCTTTGTGCGCCAATGCGGCTTTCGCAAACGCGGTGAACAGAGGATGTCCATCGCGCGGTGTCGATTTAAACTCAGGATGGTATTGCACGCCCAAGTAAAACGGATGCACGTCTTTTGGCAACTCAATGATTTCGCACAAGTCTTCAGTTGGCGTACGTGCCGACACGACCAGACCCGCATCTTCCACGCGTTTTAGGTAATGATTATTGGCTTCGTAACGATGACGATGACGCTCCGTCACGACGTTGCCGTAGATCTCCGATGCCAAAGTATTTGATTGCACCGCGCAGGTTTGCGCACCCAGACGCATGGTGCCGCCGAGATCGGAATTCTCATCACGTGTCTCAACTTTGCCGTCGTGGCTTTGCCATTCATTGATCAGCGCTACGACAGGTTGCTCTGTTTCCAGATCAAACTCTGTCGAATTCGCCATCGGCAAACCTGCTTTATTCCGTGCATATTCGATCAAGGCAACTTGCATACCTAAGCAAATACCGAGGTAAGGAATTTTGTTTTCGCGGGCATAACGCGCGGCTAAAATTTTTCCTTCTACGCCGCGCTTACCGAAGCCACCTGGCACCAAAATCGCATCGTATTTTTCCAATGCTTTCACGCCATGCGCTTCGATTTCTTCCGAATCAACATACTCAATATTGACACGACTTTCGGTATGAATACCGGCATGACGCAAGGCTTCCGTCAAGGATTTGTACGACTCGGTCAAATCGACATATTTACCGACCATGCCGATCGTGACTTCTTGTTTTGGATTTTCCAAAGCGTAGATCAGTTTGTCCCACATGGACAAATCGGCTGGTTTTGGATTCAAACCCAACTTGTCGCAAATGATCTTGTCTAAGCCTTGATCATGCAGCATTTGTGGAATTTTATAAATCGTATCGGCATCCCAAACGGAGATTACCGCTTCCTCTACCACGTTAGAGAACAAGGAAATTTTAGCGCGTTCATCATCAGGAATACGACGATCTGCACGGCACAGTAAGGCATCTGGAAAGATACCAATTTCGCGCAATTTTTGTACGCTATGCTGCGTTGGCTTGGTTTTCAGTTCGCCAGCCGAAGCTAAGAAAGGAACCAAAGTTAAATGTACGAAAGCAGCGGCATTGCGGCCCGCACGCAAACTTAA
>CAYXJI010000514.1:0-2196 GCA_964465175.1 uncultured Burkholderiaceae bacterium
TTGAGCACGGCGAGGCGGCAACAACGACGCTGGGGCGGTTTTGCGTAAGTCCTATGAAAATTAACACAATCCAATCACACTACAAAGCTTTCACACACAAGCGAAAATCGGGATCTTCTTCATATTTTTTTACTTCAAATCCAAGACTACGCATCAACTTGATCATGTTGTGATTATTGTTCAAAACGAGGCCTTCAATGTAGGCCAGGCCGCGACTACGTGCCACATCAATAATCGAGAGCATCAAGCGCGAACCCAAACCTTGCCCCGCAAAATCATCGGCAACCAATAATGAAAACTCACAAGTGCTCTTGTCAGGATTGGTCACATAGCGCGAGACGCCGATAATTTTTTCGGTCTCGTTAAAGCCTCCCTCTTCTAGCAGCACACGCTCGCGGTAGATCGCGACCAAGGCCATTTCACGGTCATAATCGATTAAGGTGAATTTAGCCAACATGCGATCAGACAATTCTCGCATCGAAGAGACGAATCGGAAGTAGCGGCTTTCGGGTGAGAGATTTCGCACCAGTGTTTGCAACATCTCAGCATCATGAGGATGCAAAGGCCGCACGGTGTATTTACGCCCATCACGCAGCGGCCATTCCATTTCTTTATCGGAGGGATAAGGTGAAATCGCCAGATGCTCGTAATTACCTGGCTCGGCTGGCGACTGCTCCAACACAATGCGCGCATCCACCACCAAAGCGCCATCTGCGTCGACGATGACGGGATTGATATCCATCTCACGCAATTGTGGCAAGGCGCAGGCCATTTCGGAGACGCGCAACAAGATTTGTTCTAAAGCCTCGCGATCGACGGGAGCGGCACCACGCCAGGCGCCCAGTAGATTCACACTGCGCACGCGATCAATTAATCGGTGCGCCAAAAATTGATTCAGCGGCGGTAACTCAAGCGCACGATCCGCCAACAACTCTATCATCACGCCACCCACCCCAAATGAAATCACTGGGCCAAATAATTCATCGGTCGTAATGCCGATAAAAAGCTCGCGTCCAAAAGGCTTGCCCGACATGTTTTGCACCGTCACGCCATTGATTTTGGCATCCGGCCGCAACTGCGCAACGCGTGCCATCATGTCCTGCCAGCCATCACGCACACCCGCCGCACTCGCGATATTCAAGACCACGCCTTGCACATCGGATTTATGCGCGATATCAGCCGAATCAACTTTTAATGCGACGGGGTAACTCAATTGATTAGCGACCAGCATCGCTTCAGTCGCACTGCGCGCGAGTATGGTTTTGGTGACGGGAATATGAAAAGCCGATAGCAATGCTTTTGACTCCATCTCCGTCAATACTTTGCGCCGCTCTGCCAACACACTTTCGATCAAGATGCGCGCACCTTCTAAATCAGGTTTGGCTAATTGCGATAAAGGTGGTGGCACTTGGCGTAGCAATTGCTGATTCCGATGGAACAGCGACACATGGTTAAAAGCATCGACCGCCGCTTCTGGTGTGCGAAAACTGGGGATGCCTGCTTTGAACAAAATCGTACGCGCAGCAGTGACTTTTTCATCGCCCATCCAGCAGCTAATCAAGGGCTTACCGACGGTCGCCTGCAAATCCGCTAACACTTGTGCAATCGCACCAGTATCAACGCCAGCGATAGGCGACAAAATCACTAAAATGCCATCAATCCCCAAACTATGCGCGCAGGCCGTGACGGCCGCACGATAGTGCTCGGCACTGCCGTCTTGCGACAAATCGATGAGCTCATCAATCACAGCAAAGGGCGATATTTTTTTACTTAATTCGCTTTGCACATCAGCGGTTAATTGTCCCAATGCTAAGCCGACTTCATTCACATGATCGGCCGCCAACACCGCTGGCCCGCCGCCATTTGAAATCACGGCAAGGCGACGCCCCATAGGCAGATAGCGTGCCGATAAGCATTTGGCGGCGGCAAATAACTGCACCATAGAATGCACGCGCACTGCACCGGCGCGCTGCAAAGCAGCATCAAAAATCGCATCACTGCCAACGATATTGCCTGAATGTGTCAACGCGGCTTTTGCGCCTTCTGCTTGATGCCCAACTTGATGTCCAGCGTTACGCCCGGCTTTCAAGACAATCACTGGCTTTGAATTGGCAGCGGCGCGCAAGGAGCTCATAAAACGTCGCGCGTTCTTGATGCCCTCCATGTACACCCCAATGGTTTGCGTGTTGGCGTCGT
>CAYXJI010000515.1:0-2195 GCA_964465175.1 uncultured Burkholderiaceae bacterium
GCCGAACAAGGACGACTTCACTGACACAGTTCCCTCCTTATGGCGCATGGCTTTTCTGGCATGCGCCTTTTTTTCATCCCCGAATTTCCATTAGGATTGGCGATGAAGACGGATGCACTTTTCGAACGTGTTTTGATGCGAATGAGGCGCGAATTGCGCGCTATTCGCAAGGAAGCGTAGCAAAAATAGCCGAAAATGCGCCGTCAGCACGCCAATAGCACCGCAGGTGCGCCTCATGGAAAATCTGGGGTTATATCTTTTTTCTATTTGTAAATATCTGCGCCGTCCTCGTACTTGCTGCAATTGCTTAAATTTTTAGCGCTTTCATAGACAAAAAAGGCGTCTGAGGCCAGCAATGCCATTCGGATAATCAAAGCTCGCGGAAAATCCGCATAATAGGACAGCAAACAGAAATCACGTATAATCCAGCCTTTCCCTGCGCCGATTTGAGACTCAGATTGCGGGCGCGTAATAAGTGCAGCTAAAGGTAGTATTTCATTACCCCATCGCCCACTCGTTACCCGATCCGCATCGTCTGCCTGATCGGGTTTTTAGTTTTTAGCGAGCCAATTATGTCTATCGTCCTCACGCCATCCGCCACCGAAGCCCGCCTGCGCGAGCATTTGCAACAACGCATCTTGATCTTGGATGGTGCGATGGGCACGATGATACAGCGCTATAAACTCGACGAAGCCGCCTATCGCGCCGAGCGATTTAAGGATTTCACTGGACCGGCAGGCGTGCGTGAACTCTTCGTCAAAGGGAATAACGAATTATTGTCCTTGACCCAGCCGCACATCATTCAAGAGATACACGAGCAATATTTGGCCGCCGGTGCCGACCTGATCGAGACCAATACCTTCGGTGCCACCACGGTCGCGCAGGACGATTACCACATGGCACATTTGGCGTATGAGATGAACGTGGCTTCGGCCAAACTGGCGCGTGCTGCTTGCGACAAATACTCAACGCCGGACAAGCCACGCTATGTCGCTGGCGCACTCGGTCCCACACCCAAAACCGCTTCGATTTCACCCGACGTCAATGATCCCGCCGCACGCAATGTGACTTTCGATCAATTGGTCGCGGCCTACCATGAACAAGTGCGCGGTCTGGTCGAAGGCGGTGCGGATGTTTTATTAGTCGAAACGATTTTCGATACGCTTAATTGCAAAGCCGCTTTATTCGCCATTGACCAATTCTTTGAAGAGACTGGCGCACGTTTGCCCATCATGATTTCTGGGACAGTCACCGACGCCTCAGGACGGATTTTGTCCGGCCAAACCGTACCAGCATTTTGGAATTCCGTACGTCACGCCAAGCCACTGACCATAGGTTTAAACTGCGCGTTGGGTGCCGCTTTGATGCGTCCGTATGCGGAAGAACTCTCCAAAATTGCCGATACCTTTGTCTGCATTTATCCGAATGCCGGTTTGCCTAACCCCATGAGCGATACCGGCTTTGATGAATTACCGGCGGACACCTCAGCGCTGTTAAAAGAATTCGCCGAAGCAGGCTTCATCAATATCGCCGGTGGCTGTTGCGGTACTACGCCAGGCCACATCAAGGCGATTGCTGACATACTCAAAACCCAAGCACCACGCGCTATACCAACGATAGAACCCGCGATGCGCTTATCGGGTTTAGAGCCGTTTACGATTGATGCGCAATCTCTCTTCGTCAATGTCGGTGAACGTACCAACGTCACCGGCTCCAAAGCCTTCGCCCGTTTGATTTTGAACGAGCAATACGACGAAGCCTTAGCCGTCGCGCGTCAGCAAGTAGAAAACGGCGCGCAAGTGATCGACATCAATATGGATGAAGCGATGCTCGATTCGCAAGCCGCGATGACGCGCTTTTTAAATCTGATCGCCTCAGAACCGGATATCGCCCGCGTGCCTATCATGATCGATTCCTCCAAGTGGGATGTCATCGAAGCAGGCCTGAAATGCGTACAAGGCAAGGCCATCGTCAATTCGATTTCGATGAAAGAAGGCGAAGAACAATTCCTGCATCACGCCAAACTCTGTAAGCGTTATGGTGCTGCGGTCATCGTCATGGCCTTCGATGAAAAAGGTCAGGCTGATACTTACGAACGCAAAATAGAAATCTGCAAACGCGCTTATGATTTATTGATCAGTGCTTGTGATTTCGATCCTTACGATATTATTTTCGATCCGAATATTTTCGCGGTC
>CAYXJI010000516.1:0-271 GCA_964465175.1 uncultured Burkholderiaceae bacterium
ACAGCGTTATCGCGACATTGAACTTGAACGGCGATTACATCTCTGATGCGTTGGCAGCGCAAGTTGGTGGCATCGGTATCGCTCCCGGTGCAAACTTGTCGAATTCTATCGCGATGTTCGAAGCAACGCACGGCACAGCACCGAAGTACGCTGGTAAAGACTATGTGAACCCAGGTTCATTGATCTTGTCCGCAGAAATGATGTTGCGTCACATGGGCTGGTTGGAAGCAGCGGATTTGTTGATCTCCGCAACTGAGCGCGCGATTACAGC
>CAYXJI010000516.1:281-2173 GCA_964465175.1 uncultured Burkholderiaceae bacterium
CAGCCAAGAAGGTCACGTATGACTTTGCCCGCTTGATGGAAGGTGCTACGCAGGTATCTTGCTCCGGATTCGGTGATGTGATGATCGAAAACATGTAATTTTTTAAGCGTCGTTAAATCCAATTCTCGGGCGCATATCAGCGTTGCAAATGCGCGCAATACTTTGGTATTGCTGTGCTTTGCGCCTTGATCTGCATGCATCCCTATAATTGAACTTTCCGAAGCTTAAAACAGTATTTTAGTTTTAGACTGAAAAAGCCGACTTTGTCGGCTTTTTTGCTAAGGTATCGATGTTTTGTAATCTCTCGCTTGTCCGCGGAAGATGAGGGATTTGATTATCAGTGAGTCGTAGAGTAATTAAAATCCATTCAAGAGCGAAGCTAGGTATTGATTTATTACGTGCTTTTTGCTTCCGGAGATTCATACCAAATACCAAATTTATCTCCTTGCCAAACTAGAGCAGAAAATAAGTAGGCATTTGAAAGCATAATTAAACCTCCAGCCAGTGCGGCTTGATTTATTAAGCCAAGTGCACAAAATAAAAAACCACTTATATGCGATAAGATCACTATTCTTTTTACGTCAATTCTGCTTGGTTGAATAATTAGAAGGTTAAGGGTAAAGCAGCACTTAAGCCAAAGTGGTAAGTTCTGCCAGTTTGCTGTGTTTTTGTCTATCATGAAAGTCTCCTGGGTTAAGGTTGAAACATCAACTTCAAGCACAGACGCAAGACATTTAAGAGACTCTAAACTAGGTTTTTGGCCGCTTTCTATTCTTTGAATGGTTCTGACGTTTAAGCCAGACATTAAAGCCAATTGCTCTTGAGAGAGTTGGCGGCTGATACGTAACTGTTTAAGAATCATTTAAATACTCCAACGTAAGTGAGCCTTGAGTATTCATGGATTTATGCTTTGTCGGTTACGAATTTCACCCGACAATGAGCCGACATAAGCCATTTTTCAGTTCATACCCACAAACTAGCATTAATTTGCACCAATAAAAAAACCCGCCGCAGCGGGTTTTTTACAAACATAACAAAATCGGATTAAGGATTTTGAATGTTAGAAGCTTGCTTGCCTTTTGGACCCTGTGTTACCTCGAACTGCACTTTTTGACCTTCTTTTAAAGTCTTGAAGCCGTTCATTTGAATCGCGGAAAAGTGGGCGAACAAATCTTCACCGCCATCATCCGGAGTGATAAAACCAAAGCCCTTGGAGTCATTGAACCATTTCACGGTACCTGTTGCCATAATACATCTTTCAAATATAAACTAATCACACGAGCCGAAAAAGCAAGAAAACTCTATAAAGCTACCTTTCTTAACCTGCCCTCTTCATATTGATAATAAAAACTTAAGTTAAGTATCAATAAATATCATTCTTGGCGGAAAAAAAAGTAAAGTCAAGAAAATTAGCTTGTCTATGTAGTATTGTTGTTTTTTTATGTGAAATTCGGGCTCTTGATCTCCAGAAAATGATCTCCACTTAGGGTTAGTGTTCAAAATGATATTTTGAAGTGCAGCATCCACCAGCCTCGGTTTTACTTGTCAGCGATTTTCAAGTCCGAGCAGAAATAAGCGAAGCGCTTTACAATGAACAGAAGCGCTTTTATTTGTCTAATTTTTGACTTCCACCACCATCAACGTACTAGAATAGACGTATTGGAACAAAGCATGAAAATAGTACGGTACTCGAAAAACAGGCGCAGAAATTAAAACCGCCCTCGATGTATCAAGTGGTACTTCTAAATGATGATTACACGCCGATGGAGTTTGTGGTGGCGGTCATCCAAGAATACTTTAGCAAGGATAGAGAAACCGCCCTGCAAATTATGTTGAAAGTCCACGTCGAAGGGCGTGGCATTTGCGGTGTGTATACGAAAGATGTCGCGTTG
>CAYXJI010000517.1:0-2168 GCA_964465175.1 uncultured Burkholderiaceae bacterium
CGGGTTAATACTTTGTAGGATAGTTGGGGGAAGTGACTTGAAATTGGTAGGTTGGGCTAACGTTCTATCAGCCCAACGTCTTAATCGCTCTGTCATGAATAATTGTTGGACTTTGCAGCCAATCCTACCGCGCTGGTCTATTCCCGGTCTATTCCCTATTACAGCCAAAACGAAAGCTGAGATAAATTCAAAGTGCTATCGTTTTAAAGAGGCCTCAGCACAAACTAATGTGCAACCTAATTTGGAGTCTGCGATGGCGAGACAAATTGGAGGTGCTCGCGACACTCGTTTAACAGGTCTCTCTTTATGCAATATGATTAATTTGATATGATTTCAGATCTAAGCGTTTTTCGGAGGATGCCTTGAAGCCAAATCGTCGACTTTTGTTCATCACAATCTCAATCTTGTTTGCACTTGTTTTTGCGGGAGGTGCTTGGCATTTAGGTGTTTTTGCGCCAACTTTTCAACAAGTTGCGCACAAGCCTATAGAGTCAATTGCGATGCATGATAGTCGAGGGCAAAAACATTCTTTCTCTGAGCTCGCGGGAAAAAGAACGATCCTCTATTTTTGGACCACATGGTGCGGACCTTGTCGCGGCACCTTATCGTCACTCAATAAACTTCCGCCAAATGGGAAGCTATCTGAAAATTTCATCGCTGTCGCGCTCTCAACTAATCAAAAGCTAGTCGCAGAGATCATCAAAGACACTGGGTATTCCGGCGAGTACTGGCTGGCAGATGAAGGACAATCGATTTTGCAAAGACGCTTGTTTGGTAATGAAAGCCGCGCGGTTCCTTATATTATTGAGCTCGATGAACATAACCAAATTATTCGTGCATCGCATGATCCTGATGAATTTAGCCTGATTGCAAATGCCAAACTTGGTAAGTTGTAAGTCAATGTGAAGTTGTTTTGAACGAACGGGGTCAACTCGGTAAGGCGCAATCTTCTAGTAGAGCGTCAATAGCGAAGCGTATTGCGCCGTATGGAATCATCCAGAAACGGTGTAATATGCTTCGCTATTACACAAGTACTATCACAAGCCGTGTCCCGCTACTGCCCCTCACATAACACGAAATCTAACAAAACATGACGCCACCACAGGATACTAATTTGACTGTTGAGCAAAGTGCACAAAGTGATCCAATAACAATGCCTACATCATCTATAGAACAAAGTTTAGCGGAGCCACAAAGTACATTTTTCAGAAGAGAAATTGCCGAATTACGCCAATTCTTAGCAAACCCAGTTAGACGTTTTTCTAGCAAGTCGAGTCTTAGTGATCGCTGGAAACGAGTAATGCTCCTAGCAGGTATCGGCCTAACATTTAACCTCATATACATAATGTCGATCGGCCTGGCGTTGCACTCTTGGACAACAATGGAGAATGTTCTAGATGTGACTAATGGTGGCATTATCTTTTTCGGAATTGTTATTGCCCCGTTGGTGGAAGAATTAATTTTTAGAGCTGGATTAAGAAACCTGCGATACAGTCTATTTGTAGGGCCGGCTTTGATCAGCCTACTTTTTGGTCCGTGGCAAATCGTAGCAGGAATGTTTTTCTTCGCAATGTCAGTTGCCGCCTATCTCCACTTTCTTGGCTTGAACAGACGAAAGCATCAATACAAGGGAGCAAAATTTCGTTTTGGTCGTCAATTCATCCAGCATTATCCAAAAATTTTTTGGCTTTATGCAGGTGCATTTTCGATGGTTCATGTCACCAATTTTAGATTCAGTGATGCGAGCGGATTGCTCGTCGTTTTCGCTGTTGTACCTCAACTCTCAATGGGAATACTTTGGGGTTACGTAAGATTGCGAGATGGCTTGCGCAGTTCGATTGCTTTACATTTTTTAAATAATCTCATTGTGTTTTCTTTGATTTTTGTTTAGATAACTAGCTTGACAGCTACCGGACACTTACCGGACATGGCGCCATAACTGAAGCAATTCGGTAAGGCGCGCGAACGGGGTCAGCCATGTAGGGCGAGTGTAACCCGCGCTGTAAATCACCTCAACGATTCATCGTTTAAATCTTCTTTCAAGCAACTAACTACTCTCTCGGTATTTTGTGCAAATAGTCAATTTTGAACATGCTGGCGGCGCGGGTTGCACCCGCCCTACTTTTTTATCTTGAAAACACCAACCGCGCAGAACGAGAGAGTATGGG
>CAYXJI010000518.1:0-2161 GCA_964465175.1 uncultured Burkholderiaceae bacterium
GCCTCGCCAGAGACGCGGAAAAATGCACACTTGAACTCGTCCAACTGAGGATTCTAGGATTATTAGCAGTTGGTTGCAGCGCGGCTTTTGCCTATCCGCTACCATTCTTTTTCTGTAACAAGCAATGTACTGCTGAAGGCTATGTAAGAGGTACGACTGCTTGGGCGGAGTGTCTGACTGTCTGTTTAGCAGACCATTAAAATTGGTATTAGCGATACGTCTGCAAGGTACTTTTTAACAAAAAATCCCTGGACTTGAATCAATCCGTTCAGGGATTTTTTTATCGACTGGCTTAGCGTTCTATCGCCAAGGCCACGCCCATACCGCCACCGATACACAAGCTCGCCAAACCTTTTTTGGCGTCGCGACGGATCATTTCATGGATTAAGCTCACCAAAATGCGGCAGCCTGATGCACCGATAGGATGGCCGATCGCAATTGCGCCACCATTCACGTTGATCTTGCTGGTATCCCAGCCCATTTCACGGTTCACACCGATGGCTTGTGCAGCGAAGGCTTCGTTGATTTCCATTAGATCGACTTCTTCATGCGTCCAGCCAGCTTTTTTCAGACACAACTGGGCGGCTGGTACTGGGCCTAAACCCATGACAGTAGGATCAATGCCGGCAGACGAATACGCCTTAATCTTTGCCAATACTGGCAAACCCAATTCCGCGGCTTTTTTGGCCGACATCATGATCACGGCGGCAGCGCCGTCATTCAAGCCGGAGGCATTGCCCGCCGTCACGGTACCAGCTTTATCGAAAGCGGGGCGTAAGGCGGAGAGTGAGTCTAAAGTACAGCCATGCTTAATAAATTCGTCGCTATCAAACACCGTTGTGCCTTTTTTTGTGACGATCTCATAAGGAATAATTTCATCGACAAACTTGCCTGCTTTCTGCGCGGCTTCGGCTTTATTTTGCGAGGCTAGAGCGAATTCATCTTGTTCTTCACGGGTGATGCCATGTTTTTTGGCGACGTTCTCTGCCGTAATGCCCATATGATATTGGTTATACACATCCCACAAGCCATCGACAATCATGGTATCGACGAGTTTTGCGTCGCCCATACGGAATCCATCACGTGATCCAGCTAAGACATGCGGTGAGGCACTCATGTTTTCTTGTCCACCGGCGATCATGATGTCCGCATCACCCGCCATAATGGCTTGCGCTGCGAGGTGCGTGGCTTTCAATCCACTACCGCACACCTTATTAATCGTCATGGCCGGTACGGTATTGGGTAATCCCGAACGTATCACAGCTTGGCGCGCTGGATTTTGCCCGACACCTGCGGTCAATACTTGACCCAAAATGACTTCACTCACTGAAGCACCGCTTAAACCTGTTTTTTCCATCAAAGCTTTAATCACATGCGCGCCTAAATCGGACGCCGCGACTTTTGCCAATGAACCACCAAATTTACCAACCGCGGTGCGTCCAGCGGCGACGATTACGACTTCTTGCATGTAAAACTCCCTAAAAGTATGAGTCAAAGTTGGGGTGAATCCGTTAGAGTACACCAGTCCTTAGCGCTTGGCGTAAAACCAAGCTGGAAAATATTGCATCGCGTCAGAATTGCTGAATTTTTATGCATTTTTTTGCTTGCGCAGGAAAAGCTAGGCGAAAAAAAAGCTTCCATTTCAGAAAGCTTTTTTTCTTTTGAAGCCGCATTTATTCTTCAAACAAGTCAAATTGCACTTGGGGTCGAAGGCGACGGCTTCTTAGTCTTTTTGGCTTTGGCCTAGTGACTAAATTATTTCTTTTTAGCTGTTGTTGTTGCTTTTTCAGCAGCTTGTGTGAATTGCTTAGTAGCATTGGCCAAGTTGTCTTCCAAAGTTGCCACAGCTTGTTTGGTTGTTTTAGACAATTGTTCGTAACCTGCATTGATGTTACCAACCACAGATTTCAATGCTGTTACTGCTTGTTCGGAACCTGCTGGTGCATTTTTTGTGACTTCGTCGATCAAAGAAACGACTTTTGCATTTGTTTCAGCAATATGAGATTCCACTGCTTTCGTGAATTCTTGTTGTGTTGCTGAAGTGATTGTTGCCAAATGACGGCCATAAGCCAAGGCTTTTTCTGCGTTTGGTTTAGCTTGCGCTGTCGCCAATGCGATCAATTCTTGTGCGTCTTTTGCGTTCAATAATTGTTGAGTCGCT
>CAYXJI010000519.1:0-363 GCA_964465175.1 uncultured Burkholderiaceae bacterium
CCATCGATGATGAAGAGTTCGGTGAAGGTACGGATGAAGAAAGCGATTTCGCGTTGAAACCTTTGCGCGCTTTCGTTGAAGAAATTCGTTACAAGAACGCCGACATTCCGATTTATTTATATGGCGAAACACGGACTTCACGCCATATTCCGAATGATATCTTGCGTGAATTGCATGGTTTCATTCACATGTTTGAAGACACGCCAGAATTCGTTGCGCGCCATATTATTCGTGAAGCCAAATCTTATCTTGATGGCTTAGCGCCGCCGTTCTTCCGCGCGCTTGTGCATTATGCTAACGATGGCTCTTACTCTTGGCATTGCCCCGGCCACTCGGGTGGCGTAGCGTTTTTAAAATCACCCA
>CAYXJI010000519.1:373-2154 GCA_964465175.1 uncultured Burkholderiaceae bacterium
CAAATGTTTCATCAATTTTTTGGTGAAAACATGCTGCGCGCCGACGTTTGCAACGCCGTAGAAGAACTCGGTCAATTGCTCGATCATACTGGCCCCGTTGCTGCCTCTGAGCGCAATGCTGCGCGTATTTTTAATGCGGATCATTGCTATTTTGTGACCAACGGCACTTCGACTTCGAACAAGATGGTATGGCACTCGACGGTAGCGCCTGGCGATATCGTGGTGGTCGATAGGAACTGTCACAAATCGATCTTGCACTCCATCATTATGTGCGGCGCAATCCCTGTATTTTTGATGCCGACGCGTAATCACCTCGGCATTATTGGTCCGATTCCACTGGAAGAATTTTCCATGGACAGCATACGCAAAAAGATTGAAGCTAATCCCTTCGCGCGCCAAGCAAAAAATAAGAAACCCCGCATCTTGACGATTACACAGTCCACTTACGATGGCGTCTTGTATAACGTCGAAACGCTCAAAGACATGCTTGACGGCGAAATCGACACTTTGCATTTCGACGAAGCCTGGTTGCCACATGCGACTTTCCATAGCTTCTACCAAGACATGCATGCAATTGGCAAAGAACGTCCACGTGCTAAGAAGTCGATGATTTTCTCTACCCAATCGACACACAAATTGCTAGCAGGGATTTCGCAAGCCTCACAAATTTTGGTGCGTGAATCCGAAACCGTGAAGCTCGACAAAGATAGCTTCCACGAAGCCTATTTGATGCACACCAGCACATCACCACAATACAGCATCATCGCCAGTTGCGATGTGGCCGCTGCCATGATGGAGCCTCCAGGTGGTACCGCTTTGGTGGAAGAGAGCATCGTCGAGGCTTTGGATTTTAGACGGGCCATGCGCAAAATTGATGCGGAATATGGCGACGACTGGTGGTTCAAAGTCTGGGGACCTGAGAAGTTAGCAGAAGACGGCATTGGCAAAGCCAGTGATTGGATCATCAAAGGCGAATCAAAAACTGCTAAAAACGGCGTCAACTGGCACGGCTTTGGCAAGATGGCCACCGGCTTCAATATGCTGGACCCTATCAAATGCACCATCGTGACTCCAGGTATGGATTTGAATGGCAAGTTTGCAAAAACTGGCATCCCAGCCAACATAGTCAGCAAATTTTTGGCGGAGCATGGCGTGGTCGTTGAGAAAACTGGGCTGTACAGTTTCTTCATTATGTTCACCATTGGCATCACCAAAGGCCGTTGGAACAGCATGTTGACTGCGCTTCAACAGTTTAAAGACGACTACGACAAAAACCAACCCATGTGGCGCATCTTGCCTGAGTTTTGCCAAAAGCACCGCAAATACGAAAAAATGGGTTTGGCCGATTTGTGCCATCATTTGCACACCTTGTACGCCAAATACGACATTGCACGCTTAACCACCGATATGTACCTGAGCGACTTGACCCCCGCCATGAAGCCCAGTGATGCCTATGCCCAAATTGCCAAACGCAATACCGAGCGAGTATCGATTGACGACTTAGAAGGTCGCATCACTGTCGGTTTGGTCACACCCTACCCCCCTGGCATTCCACTTTTAATACCGGGTGAAGTATTCAACAAGAAAATTGTGTCCTACCTGAAGTTTTCACGCGAATTCAACGAACAATGCCCAGGTTTTGAAACCGACATCCATGGACTAGTGGTAGAAGAAGACGCCAACGGTAAAAAACAGTATTACGCAGACTGCGTAAAAATATGAAAATCGCCATTTCAAATTGAGCTATGTCAACCACAGCGTTCTGTTTGGTATTAATATGA
>CAYXJI010000520.1:0-2140 GCA_964465175.1 uncultured Burkholderiaceae bacterium
CCATCGCCGAAGAAATGTTTTTCCATCTGTGTTGCTAAATATTTGCGCGCACGCGTATCGGCCAGAATTAAACGATTTTCATTGACCAACATCGTTTGATGTTTGAGCCACGCCGCCCAGGCTTCTTTGGAGACGTTCTCATAGATTTTCTTGCCTAATTCGCCAGGGTAGGTCGGCAAATCTAAGCCTTCAGCTTCTTTGTCTAACTTAATGCAGTGGACCATGCGGGCCATAATCAATACTCCTTCAATAATTCAAAAACGGGGACGCAAAAATCAGATTATACGTTTGAATCTAGCGATCAGTCGGCATGCAGATCAAAGTTGCTTGATCAGTACCAAGGATTTACGCTGCCAGTTGTACATTTTTTGCCGGTCTTTTGGTAAATCATCGACACTAGCTTGAACGAAGCCACGCTTTAAAAACCAATGCGCGGTGCGGGTTGTCAATACAAACAGCGAATGAAAACCAGCACGTCGTGCGCGTTTTTCCATGTGCTTTAAAATGCGTTCGCCATCACCTTGACTTTGTACATCGGGATTGACTGTCAAACAGGCCATTTCACCCATTTTATCGAAGGGGAAAGGATAGAGCGCAGCGCAACCAAAGATCACGCCATCATGCTCAATCACCGAGTTTTAATTTATCTCACTTTAAATCAATTCGCGACCAGGTTTGACCAAAGTGCCATCGGCTTCTAGTGGTTCGATCAGTTTAATAATGCCACCCACATCTTCAATCGTTGCTTCACGCAAGCTTTCTAGATTTTCGGTAGACACCATGGTGCCGACGCCATCATGGGTAAATACTTCTAATAAAGCCGAGCCGTCGATTTGATAGGGAACGATATGAATCCGGGGCACGCCACTACGAGACGCTTTGACGGCGTGCTCTAGATAGAAGGCTGAATCGGTGGGCAAATATTTTTTCTCTAATTCAAATTCCGCCTGCTTGTAGGACAGCTCGCGTATTTCATCGCCGTCTTGATCCACCAACATCGGGGTTTCGGAAATGAAAATTAATTTGTCTGCACGCAAGGCACTCGCGGCAGAGACCGCCACGTCTTCCATCGTCAAATTAAAGGCTTCACCAGTCGGTGAAAATCCTAACGGCCCTAGCAAGACCAAGCTGCCTGCATCTAAAATTCTGTCGATAATGTCGTAGGCGACTTTGCGTGTCGTACCGGTCAATTGAAAATCCACGCCATCGACGATACCTATCGGTTTGGCGGTGACAAAATTACCTGAGATAATCCGAATCGCTGCGTGGGCCATCGGCGTATTCGGCAAACCTTGGCTGAAGGCTGCTTCAATATCGAGGCGCAATTCACCCGCGGCTTCTTTTGAACACTCCAGCGCGGCGGTATCGGTAATCCGTATCCCATTGTGAAAACGGCCTTCGACATTCCGTAGCGCGAGTTGCTCAGCCACTTGAGGGCGGGAGCCATGCACGATCACGATTTTGATCCCGAGTGCGTGGAGTAAGGACAGATCCTGCGCCAAAACGGGCAGGGCGCCAGCCACCACGAGTTCTCCCGGAAACGCGACCACGAAGGTCTTTCCACGAAAGGCATGAATATACGGCGCGACCGAGCGCAACCATTGAACGAATTGAACAGAATTTTCCATGGACGAATTATAATCGCAGGTACTATGTCATCTCACAAAACAAATACAAATTCTCCGGAAAAAGTCGCTTCAGACCTACGTCAATTGCGCGATAACCTGCGTCAAGCAGCCCAACAACAAGCCAAGCCAGCGAATTTCCCCAAAAAGGAAAAGTCCGCTGCACCTGCGAGGCAGCAAAATCATACTGAAAATGCTAGCCAGTCAGAAAATAAATCAGCCTCGGTAAGCAAGACGAAGCCGCCACAGGCACGGGCTCATCAGGCGAGAAAGCCTGAGAATAGAGCAGAGCCTGCGCTACCATTTCGCAATCCGCCTCCTGTCATTACCTATCCTGAAGAATTACCCGTCTCGGGCCGACGTGATGAAATCGCTGAGGCGCTGCAAAAAAATCAGGTCATCATCGTCTGCGGTGAAACTGGTTCAGGTAAAACTACACAATTACCCAAAATTTGTTTGGAACTAGGGCGCGGTCTAAAAGGCTTGATCGGTCATACGCAACCACGTCGTATTGC
>CAYXJI010000521.1:0-2111 GCA_964465175.1 uncultured Burkholderiaceae bacterium
TGCTTTCGCTAACAATGGGCAAGGAGTACGCGGCGATATGCGTGCCGTGATTAAGGCAATTTATACTGATGTCGAAGCGCGCAATGACCCAGTACTGAGCAATGCAGGCTTGGGAAAACTACGCGAGCCTGTCTTGCGCTTAGCGCAATGGATGCGTAGCTTCAACGCCACATCAACCTCGGGTTTCTTCCGTATGACTAGCCTTGATGACCCATTGAGTTCCTTAGGACAAACGCCAATGCGCTCGCCTTCCGTGTTCAATTTTTATCGTCCCGGCTACGTGCCGCCCAATTCGACCATTGCAACGGCGGGCTTGGTCGCACCTGAATTACAAATTACGGGCGAGACCTCAGTGGTTGGCTATCTTAATTTCATGCGTGATGTAATCCCGAACGGCACGGGCAGCTCTAGGGACATTAAGGCTGACTACACTAGTTTAATCGCGCTTGCCAACACGCCAGACCAATTATTGAACGAAATTGATTTACTACTGATGTCCGGTCAAATGAGCAGCGGACTACGAAGTCAAGTTCTAGCGGCGATCAATTCTGTGAGTATCCCTACCAGTCCGGCAACTAGCGCCAACACTGCGCGCCTAAATAGAGTGTATTTAAGTATTTTCTTGACGATGGCGTCATCAGAATATCTAGTCCAGAAATGAAAGTGAAATCACCATGTCGATACTAAACGCCTCTCGCCGCGAATTTCTCCGCCTCTCTGGCACACTCAGCGCCAGTCAAGCGCTCGGCATTGCTAGCGCACCATTTGCAATCAATCTGGCAACCATCGGCGCTGCAGCTGCGCAAAATAATGCTAGCGACTACAAAGCCCTAGTTTGCCTCTTTTTGTATGGTGCCAATGACCACTGCAACACCGTGCTTGCCACTGATTCTAGCTCGTGGCAACAATACCAAACGGTTCGAACAACTAATGAAGCTGGCTCCATTGCGCTACCAGCTGAGGGCAGCACGGGCGGTGTTATTAGAATCACCCCCAAAACGACGCAGTCAGGACGCAGTTTTGCCTTGCACCCGAGTTTAACTGGCATCAAGAATCTCTTCGATAATGGGCGAGCCGCCATTATCGCGAACGTTGGCCCACTCGTCATGCCGACCACTTTAGCGCAATACAAAGCGGGCAGCGTCAAACTACCGCCCAAGCTTTTCTCTCACAACGATCAGCAATCCCTGTGGCAAGCCTATGCCCCCGAAGGCGCGGCCTATGGCTGGGGCGGCCGTATGGGTGACATGATCGCAGCGAGCAATAGCAACCCCATCTTTACCGCAATCTCAGCATCGGGTAACGCGGTATTTTTAGCAGGTAGAAATGTCAATCAATACCAAGTGAGCGCGTCAGGCGCGGTGCCAATCGCAGGCATATCCGGCACGCTCTATGGCTCCACGACCGCTGCAAATAGTTTGCGCTCCATCATTACTGGCGACTCCAGCAACTATTTCCAAAAAGAGCAAAGTGCCATCACCAGCCGCGCAATTAGTGCTCAAAGTTTATTGAGCCCAGCGATGGCAAGCGCTGGCAATGGTGGCGTACCCAATCCCACCCAATACACCAATCCCAACACTGGCGCCTTAGCCAACAATGCGCTAGCGACGCAATTACAAACCGTCGCAAGGATTATTGCAGGACGCAATACCTTAGGTGCCAAACGTCAGGTTTTTTTTGTGAGTATAGGCGGGTTCGACACTCACGATGCACAACGTACTTCGCAAGCGGATTTGCTCGCGCGCGTATCGCACGCGATCTCTTATTTTGACACGACTTTAGCGAGTTTGATGGGCAGTGATATGCGCAACCAAGTGACGCTCTTCACAGCCTCTGATTTCGGTCGAACTTTTACCAGTAATGGCGATGGCACTGACCATGGATGGGGCTCGCATCATTTTATCGTGGGTGGTGCCGTCAAGGGGCAAGACATCTATGGTAGCTTCCCTGTCACGGGACTTAAACATAACCAAGACGTCGGCTCTGGTAGTCTATTGCCACAATTCTCGGTGGACCAATATGGTGCGACTTTGGCCAACTGGTTTGGCTTAAGCACGACGCAAATCAACGACATCTTCCCCAACATCACCAATTTCAGCACCCGCAATTTG
>CAYXJI010000522.1:0-906 GCA_964465175.1 uncultured Burkholderiaceae bacterium
GCAGTTAGTGGCGGGAAGCAAAATAGTGGCGTCTGCAGAATCTGTTTTAAAGGATTGGTTGAGTAAACGCAGTGAGCGTTTCGTCGTTCATGCGGTGCGAACGCCTGAAGATATTTTATTGCCAGATGGTAGCTTCGAGCTGAAGCCACATGTGTTAGACGACAAATCGATGTTGCAGAAACGCATGACTGTTTGGGTGGAAGTCTGGGGTGGGAAGAAGTTTGTTCGTATGCTTCCTGTGACTTTTGAAGTTGGCGCATTTAAAGAAGCGTGGGTTAGTAATACGTCGATTGCCAAGGGTGAACCGATACAGCAAGACCAATTAGTGAAATCAGAAATTGATCTGACACTGCAAAGTGGTAACGCAGAAATTTTTGATCAGGCAAGTGAATCAATGCGAGCACGATTGCAAGTTCCTAAGGGGGCTGCGCTTAGCAAAACATCGGTGGAGAAAATGCCTTTGGCCTTACGTGGTGAGTGGATAACCTTAATCGCGAGCACTGGTGCTTTTGAGCTGGAGAGTAAGGTGGAGGCGCTACAAGACGGTGCACTCGGACAGCTTATAAAAGTCAGATCAAAAAATAGTCAGGAAGTGATTCTTGCAAAAGTAGTAGGTAGAGGAAAAGTGGAGATGAAATTATGACGCTCATGAAAAAATGTTTTGCGCTGACGTGCTGGATGCTAAGCATACTGTTGTCGGTAGATGCCAGCGCCGAAAAACTGTTTAAAGAATCAAGCTATCGCCCCTTGACCGCTGATAACAAGGCATTTCGTATAGGCGATATTTTAACGGTTCAGGTGTTTGAAAATTCAAGTGCGACGACCAGCTCTGATACAGGAACTCGCCGCAAAAATAATGTGAACGCCGCTTTAACTAAGGACAATGGTTCCATTAAACAAGTTGGG
>CAYXJI010000522.1:916-2108 GCA_964465175.1 uncultured Burkholderiaceae bacterium
AACGCAGCGCGCCAATCGATTGTTGGCGACCATCAGCGTTAAAGTAAAAGCGATTAATTCTAATGGTGATTTGCTTGTAAATGGTGAGCAATTGCTAACCGTGAACGACGAGGTGCAAAAAGTGACGGTTGAAGGCTTAGTGAGACCTTATGATATCTCCGAAGGTAATACGGTGCTTTCAACCCGATTGGCAGATGCGAAGATCACCTATGTAGGAGAAGGTGAGCTTACGGAAAGACAACGTCGTGGCATGTGGCGTAAAGTGTTAGATTGGCTTGGCTTATGAGCGTGACAGGTAAATTATCCTTTTTCTTGGTCGTGGCTGCGGCGTGGTTTGTGTGTGTGGAAAGTTGTTCTGCAAATGCATTCGCCGACCAAAAAAATAAACTATCGAATGACGTAAAAGATGTTCGTGTCAAAGATTTGGGAAAGCTCCAAGGTTGGCGAGAAAATGCACTCGTTGGCTATGGGATTGTGACGGGTTTAGCAGGGACTGGTGATTCACCATCGAATCGCTCAACCAGGCAGGCATTAGCGAATGTGTATTCTCAATTTAATTTAGTGATACCCAGTGATCAAATACAAAGTAGAAATGTTGCTTTGGTCTTGGTCAGCGCGAGCCTACCTGCATTTGCTCGCGAAGGTGACAATATTGATGTTGTTGTTAACTCTGCGGGCGACGCACGCAGCCTCGTGGGTGGAAGCCTGTTACTGACGCCAATGAAGGCGACGAATGGTCGTATCTATGCCATGGCGCAAGGGTCTTTGTCTGTTGGTGGATATCGTTATGATGCCAATGGCAATGTTATTCAAAAAAACCACCCTACAGTAGGTGCTGTTCCAAATGGTGCGACGGTTGAATTATCGGTGACCTCGGAAGTTGTTAATGACAAGGGGCAGTTAACCTTTGTATTAGCAGACCCGGACTACACAACGGCTAGTCGAATCGCCAAGGCAATTAATGCGAAATTGGGAACGAATGCGGCGGCTGCAACTGATCCATCTGGCGTGCAAATTCAAACTACACCTGAGCAGTCACTTGAGTTAGTCGACTTTATTGCGGTGTTGGAGAATGTGGTAGTAGACCCAGATCGCAGGGCGAAAGTAGTGATTAATGAGCGTACTGGTGTTGTTGTGGCGGGAGGCGATGTGCAGATATCTAGAGTGGTTATTTCACATGGCGATTTGAAAA
>CAYXJI010000523.1:0-2081 GCA_964465175.1 uncultured Burkholderiaceae bacterium
TTAAACGGTGATGTTGGCTATGAAGATGTGGAAGGCGGCGGAGCTTGTTTTTGGTTCACCTTGCCAATGGCTCGCTAGCGTTTCAACAAAGATTCAGTCGCGTCAATTTGCTTTTTTGGAGACTATAATGAAAACACGGCACCAACAAATCGCTAGTTTAGTTTCACTGGCGTTATTCCAAATGAGCGCAGTCTGGGCACAAGAGTCGGTAAAAGAATCAACACCACAATCGGCAACCAAGCTGGCAAAAGAAAATAACGCACTCAATTTCGATACCGTCGTGATCACTGGCTCGCCTGTCGCGATTTCAAAGATGAAGCAGAGTATTGCGATCAGTACCCGAGACCCAGAACAAATAGCGCCATTTTCTCCCACCAATATCGCCGAAATTTTACGTGCTGTTCCTGGGGTACGGGCAGAATCTTCGGGCGGAGAAGGCAATGCGAACTTGACCGTGCGCGGCGTACCAATCTCAGCGGGCGGCGCGCGTTATGTGCAGTTTCAAGAAGACGGTTTGCCAATTCTCCAGTTTGGTGACA
This sequence comes from uncultured Burkholderiaceae bacterium, assembly GCA_964465175.1. Classification (GTDB taxonomy): domain Bacteria; phylum Pseudomonadota; class Gammaproteobacteria; order Burkholderiales; family Burkholderiaceae_D; genus Undibacterium. Next base: position 540 of record CAYXJI010000523.1, read on the forward strand.
TCGCCTTTGCTACGCCAGATATGTTTTTGCGAGCCGATGGTAGCCTCAGTCATTTAGAAGTCGTACGCGGTGGTAGCGCATCCATCTTGGCATCCAATTCACCTGGCGGCATCATCAATTTCATCAGTAGAAATGGTCAAGAACCGGGCGCCAACATCGGCATTACCAAGGGATTGGATTTCAATCAAACGCGCTACGATTTTGATCTAGGCACCGCGGTCGCCGAAAAAACGCGCGTGTTTGTGGGTGGATTTTACCGTGTTGGCGATGGTGCTCGTCCGGCTGGCATGAGAGCCGAAGATGGCGGCCAAATCAAAGCCAATATCACCCAACAACTAGACAATGGCAGCATTCGACTGAGCCTAAAACATCTCGCCGATAAGGCGCCGATGAATATGCCAGTACCGGTTAGAACGGTCGACGGCAAGATAGTCGCACTGCCCGAAATGGATCCACGCACCGCAAGTTTTTATTCGCCTTATTGGACCCCAGATCGGGTTCTCGACAAAAACAATCACGCCATTTCGACCAATATCAATGACGGCTTGCGAGTGGTGAATAGCGCCTTTGGTGCAGAAGTCTCGCTCAACTTAGGTGAGGGCTGGATGATCGATGAAAAATTTCGAAAATCGACCAACACCGGCCGCTTTATCGCGATCTTCCCCGCAGACAACGCCAACAACGCCGGCGCGATGACCTACGCGACCGGGCCAAACGCGGGCCAAGCCTACACAGGCGCTGCGTTCACCGCCGCTGTATTTAATACCTCCTTGGATGATTTAGGGAGTGTTATTAATGACCTGAAGCTATCTAAAAGTTTTGCTCTGGGTAGCAGTCAATTAACGAGCACGTTTGGCCTTTACTCTTCGGTGCAACATCTCGGCGTCACCTGGAATTTTAATCATTACTTGCTACAAGCCAGTGGCGATCAACCTGCCTTGCTGAATTCACCTGCGACACGCCCTGGCTCGCCCGGCTTGCTTGCACAGGGCACCGATGTCTGGGGCGCTTGCTGCAATCGACATATCGATGCTCAACACAAAACCAATGCCCCCTACTTCAACCTCGGCTGGGAAAACGCGGAGTGGAATATCGATGGCGGGCTGCGTTACGACAAACAAAATGCTAGCGGTAATTTTAATCAAGCAGTGAATCAGCGCTATGCGCCAGCCAATACCAAATTCATCAATTATAGTATCGATCATTTATCCTACTCTTGGGGAGCGAACTACAGGCTCAGCAAAGACCTCGCCGTATTTGCACGCACCAGCGACGGTGTCGCTTTCAATGCCGACCGCATTATGTTTGCCAACCCTTTGGATGGATCGACTCCGATCAGCACCAACATCGTAAAACAACATGAAGTCGGGATCAAATGGAAAGCCGGGAACTTGAGCAGTTTCCTCACCCTATTTGACGCCAAAACCACCGAATCCAACTACGAAGCCACCACCCAACACTTTACCGCCAATCGCTACCACGCGAGCGGCGTAGAACTAGAGTCTAGCTACCGCATGGACGCCCTCCGCAAGACTGCGGGTT
>CAYXJI010000524.1:0-341 GCA_964465175.1 uncultured Burkholderiaceae bacterium
CATGGACAATGCCTAGGTCTGCTGCGCGTTTGGCGACGATGGCCGATAGGCGTGCACTGATGATGGCTGTAATGATGCCAGCTTGTTGCAATAACTTAATGCCTTGCCCATCTAAGACATTGAAGGTTTTCATCATTTCACCTTCTGGGCCAAAGTGTAAACTGCCATCGGTCAAAATGCCATCGACATCAAAAATCATCAAGCGCACTTGCGCTGCTTTGCTTTGTGCTGCGCTTGTTTGCCCACTTGTTCTGTTATTTGCGTCCATTATTTGCGTCCATTAAATGACCTTCGCCCTAGTTAAGTCATGGATGTGCAGCGCGCCGACCAAATGGCCGTCG
>CAYXJI010000524.1:390-2076 GCA_964465175.1 uncultured Burkholderiaceae bacterium
TGATTAATCCTATGGGTTTCCATGATCTCGACTGCTTCTACTGCCAATTGTTCGGGGCGAACGGTGCGCGGATTTTTTGCCATCACTTCTGCAATACTGAGCCCAACGAAGTCACTTTGCTTCTCTATCATGCGGCGCAAATCGCCATCAGTGAACACGCCGATAATGCGATTATCCTCATCGACGATGGCCGTCATTGCCATGCCTTTTTGTGTGATCTCTAACAAAGCTGACGTGAGTTTGGTATCCGGTTTGACGCTTGGAATGGCGTTCCCTGTTCGCATGATGTCACGGACATGGGTGAGTAAGCGACGTCCCAGTGCACCACCGGGATGAGAGCGTGCAAAATCTTCTTCTTTAAAGCCACGTGCGTCGAGCACCGCAACGGCTAATGCATCACCGAGCGCTAAGCTCACCGTGGTGCTGGCCGTCGGTGCCAGATTAAGCGGGCAAGCTTCTTTCTCTACATGGACGCTTAAATGTAAATCAGCTAGTTTGGCCAAAGTTGATGTAGGACTGCCCGTCAGCGCGATCAGCTTGACGCCCAAGCGTTTGAGTATAGGTAAAATGGCGACTAGTTCGCCCGCTTCACCTGAGTACGAGATCGCGATAAAAACGTCTTGTGCGGTGACCATACCCAAATCACCATGTGCCGCTTCCGCTGGGTGAACAAAGAATGAGGGGGTGCCAGTGGATGCAAAGGTTGCCGCAATTTTACGGGCGATGTGGCCAGACTTGCCGATGCCAGAAACCACAACGCGGCCATTACACTGCAACAGCATCGCAATCGCAACGCCGAAACTTTGTGCATCGCCACCGGCTAGGCGTTGTTTGAGAAGTAGTATCGCATCTGCTTCAATTTGCAGCGTCTCACAGGCCAGTTGTAAGGCATGCTGAGTCGTTGCTTGTGACGCCGCACTCAGTGCTGACGTCGATGTGAGGGAAGTATTTAATGTGCTCATACGAAGAGTATAAACCAAATACCAGAAAGCAAGAACTCTGCCAGATATAAATTGATGCACGTGAATCGTTGAGGATAAATCGAAATGTGTTGGGTAAATGTGCCAATTGACTTTTGTAGCCCAGAGAAGAATTGCTAAGCTTGTAAATTAAAATGTAATCAAGGATACTTTCGCCAATACGATATTTCGTATTCATTCTTGCGTATTTTTTGCGTTATTTTATCCGCTGCTTATTTTGTGAAAGCCATACTATGAACCCTTATTCAGTCGATCCCAACGGTAGCTCCTCCGACCCAGCGACACTCGTTATTGATTCACCAGCGGCGCCCGATGGCGCGCAATTTAATCAGGCCGGCAATTCCATCGATGCGGGACGCGCGACCGCATGGTATGGCTATGGTTTTGATCAATTCAAAATTAATGCGGGTGTCTGGATCGGGATGGTGGTGGTGCTGTTCTTGATGATGATGGTATTGGCATTTATTCCCGTACTAGGCAGCTTGGCATCGAATGTGTTGATGCCCGTGTTCTTTGGCGGATTAATGCTGGCATGCCAAGCGAGTCGCGAAGGCCGTCCCGTAACATTTGATTATTTGTTTGCGGGCTTTAAAGACAAGTTTGGTTCCTTGGCTTTGTTGGGTGTGTTTTGGATGATCGCGGCATTGATCATTGGACTAGTCGCAGGACTCTTCGCGGCATTATTGTTTGGCGGTGCTATAGCGAC
>CAYXJI010000525.1:0-1674 GCA_964465175.1 uncultured Burkholderiaceae bacterium
CTATGCACATAAATGGTTCAAGGAATATATGGCACTGGCGAACACGGTAGGAGTACGAAGTTTACTCCTTCCTCAAAAAATTCGCAGCACATTTGTCGATTTTTTTTGTGGATCTTGATTGTATTAAACAATAAGACGCAAATTTAAAATAGATTTTCTTGCGGGGTTAATACTTGATCAATCGTGTCGTTCATACTTTGAATTTTTTGTTTCACTTCACCGATACTCAAACCTGATAAGGGCCCGTCATGCGCTTTGGTCGAGAGTAAATCGGCTGCCATGCCTAGCGCTGCCATGACGGCGATTCTGTCTGTGCCTTTGACTTTAGACGCGTCACGAATCGTGCACATTTTTTCATTCAGATAAGAAGCGGCTTCGCGTAGTGCACGGTCTTCGCCTTCTTTGCAAGCGAGTTTGTAAGACAAGCCCATGATGTTGACATCAATCTGAATTGATTTTGGCTCGCTCATGCTGCATCCTTTTCATCGCTGGGGAGTTGTGCCAAGATGGCTTCGACACGGCTATGCGCTTGCGCTACACGCTCACGCAGATCTTTGTTTTCCGATGCCAAATCGACTGCGGTGCGGCGCAAGGCCGCGTTTTCCAAACGGTAAGTTTGCGTCATCTCGGCGAGACGATTGAGCTTTTCAGCGAGTAATTCAAATTCGGAAATCATCTTGGCTATCTATAGAACTTATGAGGTTGGGGTTACAAGAGAAACCTCTTAATTATAAAGGCATTTTTCCCTGATTTTCGATCAATTGTACGAAGCCTAGAGATTAATTCATAGGAATCAATTGTCCATCTGCCAAAATCAAGGCTAGTCTTCGTGGTTTATCTGGGTAAATACTGGCGAGCGCGTCGGCATAGGTGCTTAACTGTTGTTGGTAAGCGTTTTTTCCTGACGCCAATAACTGTCGTTTGTAGTCCAAAATCCATATCTCTTCGCCCACCGCGACCAATCTATCCAAGCGCATTAATTGCTCTTGAACCACGACATCCATTTCATTGCGCGCAAAACTAAACTTCTTGGGATTAAAAAATACCTCTAAATCGGGCGCATTCAAAATCGATGTCGCTTGTTCACGCACCACTTTGGCGACGTTGAGCGCACAGGGTAACCATGCGGCAATCACCTCGGCAGAAGGAATCCGTATCGGCCAACTGTCATTCTCATTGGTCAAGCGTTCCATTAAGGCATGCAAGGCCACGCCTTCAATTTGCTCGGCCGACATGAAGGGTGCGCGTTTCCACTCTGACTCTGGCAAGGCTAAATTGGGTGGATTGAAGCAATGCAATACGAATGCTTCTGGTACTGCATGTTTTGAAATCTGTTTGATTCCAGGCTCGCTATCGATCTCAGGCAGCGCAACTTCGCTAGGCGCTACCGTCATAAAGCGTTGATACCAACTAGCATCCTGCACGCCGGATTCATCCACGGCGCGGTCGCTAGCTATGCCACTGACGATAAGAATCTGTTTAGCGCGTGTCACCGCGACATACAACATATTCCAATTCTCTTGCCTGGCTTGCTCTTCTTCGGCCGCAAACAAACGATCTCGCGCCACGCCCCTGTCATCTTTTTTCCCAAATACCGAGAAATGCTTTTGCTCACCTGGCTGTAAAGGCCAAGTACATAGCACGCCGATATGATCTTTGGCGGCGTCACTGTGA
>CAYXJI010000525.1:1684-2076 GCA_964465175.1 uncultured Burkholderiaceae bacterium
ATTTCATCCAACATAATACCCGCCTCACCCAAACGGTAAAAATCAAAATGATGGATGCGCTTATCGCCAGCGGCATATTCGCGGCTAATGGTAAAGCTAGGGCTCGCCACACGATCTTGGCTTCCAAACCTTTCGCGCTATGTATGGTTAAAATCCGTACCGCATCTAAACCGCTAGCAATGCTAGACTCATCGGGCGAATCGGTCTCAGCGCCACGATCAAATTCTTTGAGCGCGGCAATAAATTTGGGCAAACTTGGATAGCGACCGCCATCCATATTCAGCGCCAATTCGGTAAACGCGGTGATATTGCCTATGATTTGTTGGCGATTGCTAGGAGACGCATGTTGTGCGTAGAGCTGGACTAATTCGCCTTGATGCAAAATCCGATCA
>CAYXJI010000526.1:0-2072 GCA_964465175.1 uncultured Burkholderiaceae bacterium
AGCGTTACCATCACACCAGAAATTATTGGTAGCGCCTCTGCGATTGTCGTTCGTACCGCCCCCAGTCATGGTGTAGCAACTGTCAATGGCTTGACTATTAGCTATACGCCAGAGCGAGGTTTTGTGGGAGTTGATACGCTATCCGTGGTGGCAAATGGCGCAGGCGGATCATCGGCTCCCGTTGTCATCAGCATTAATGTGCAGGCATTGACCCCAGTTTTAAGTGCAAGCAATGTGCAAGTGGTCGCGAATAGTGTCGCCAATAGCATAGTGCCAAAAATCGTCGGCCTAGCCACTACGCTCAATGTGCTTAGTGCTGCCAGTCATGGCATCGTGACCGTGCGCGGTACGGAATTATTGTACACGCCGACTGCGGCCTATGTAGGGAGTGATGCGGTGTCGATTACCGCGACGGGCCCAGGTGGGGTGTCGAATACGGTAAGGATCGAGATTGAGGTCAAAGCACTTGACGCTAGCGCAAACAGCGTCACGGTGCAGGCCAATAGTACGGCGAATTCTTTACCCGTTTTGGCGCTTGCGGGTGCAATGGGATTGACTGTAAATGCACAAGCAGCGCACGGCGTTTTGACGGTGAATGGATTGACGCTGAGTTATACGCCCACCAGCAATTATGTTGGCCCTGATAGCGTAAGTTATGCGCTGCAAGGAAGCAATGGTAGTTTCGCGTCTTCGACCATTACGATTGCCGTGGTCGCCGCCGCGCCCGTCGCCAAAAATATGAATCTCAGTGTGGAAACCGGGCGTAGTGCCAGCGTTGATCTCGCTAGTGTGGTGACAGGTACGGTCTTTTCTGGTGTCAGTATTAGCATTAATAGCCAACCAGCGCATGGTGTTGCCAGCCTCAGTGGCAGCCGCGTGACCTATACGCCTGCACCGGGTTATGTCGGTAGCGATAGTCTTAGTTTTACTGCGACCGCCATCGGTGGCGTGTCGAATGTCGCGCAATTACTCATTACGGTGGTGCCACGTCCTGACCCGTCAAAAGATGCCGGTGTACTCGCGATGACGACCGCCAGTGCGGCGGCGGTTCGGCATTTCGAGCAAACGCAAATTGAACATTTCAACGGCAGAATGTTAGTGCTTGCATCGCAAGCGTCATCATCAAAGAATACAGAAGGTAATGCCGAAAACAGTGCAGAAAATAAAGACAAAAAAACAGAATGTGGTGCTGTGGCTTTGTGGGTTTCCGGTCTGAATAGTGTAGGTAGTTATCGTAGTGCGAATGGTTTGAAATACACCACGATGGGGTTTAGTGCTGGTGGAGATCGCTGCTTTGGTGGTGGTCAAACGCATCTTGGATTCGGCTTGGGCTATGCCCGCGACCATAGCGAGTTTGAACGCAATCCTTCGTTTATGACGGCGACCGCCAACACGGCAGCGAGCTATTTGACGACACAGCTATTTCCGTCTTTGCGTGTGTCGTTCATGTTGGGCGTGAACCAAATTGAAGATAGATTTGGACGTCAAGATAGTAATGATTTATCGCTTGCTTTTGGACAATGGAAGGGGACGCAAATGATTAGCTCAGGAGCGGTCAGTAGCGATCTTAATGTGAGTTATGTGAAGCTCACTCCTTACGTTCGTCTTGATATGACGAGAATGCGACTCGATCCATTTTCAGAAACAGGGGGCGGCGCTTATCTCTTGCATTACCATGAGCAAACCATGTTGAGTCAACGCAGTACTGTTGGCTTTAATAGCGAAATGAAAGTGGCAACACCATGGGGCGAATTAATCCCACGTTTGAAGATGGAATACCAACGTGATTTTGCACGTCGCGATAGCTTGAAAATAAACTACATCGATGCCCCTGATGCGATTTACTTAATTCCGGGGAATGATGTCGATAGACGTTTTCTCTTGATTTCTTTAGGCGCTGACATGATGTGGAAAAACGGCATCGTGACTATCTTTAATTACACACATTCGGATGCGAATGGCGGCAATAAAGCGAATCGTTTTAACGTGCGGTTTTCTTATCAGTATTAGGTTTGCTAGCTTTAGAGAAGTTAGACTAGGATGATTTCTAGCTATTGACAACGAAGAGCAGC
>CAYXJI010000527.1:0-2064 GCA_964465175.1 uncultured Burkholderiaceae bacterium
TAGCGTGCTTTGTTTAAGCAATAGTTTCTCTCTTTGACTAAAGTACTTTGAATCACTTGAATTTTTTTGTTGTCTGAGCTTTAGGACTTCATCCCACTCCTGAAAGATTTCCATTAAAAAATTCAAAGATTGAGATGCTGTGTACAAAAATGCATTTTCAATATCTACGCAACATTGCTCCCAAACTTTAGATTGAATGAGCGTGTATTTAGGACAGGTCACTAATCATACCGACATCATCAAAAAGCTAGGCATCTGACAAACCTGGAAAACGTGCAAGCGGGTGTCAAAATTGACACAATTTGGTCGGCATTTCAAACACAGATTTACGCTATAATCGCTCACATAGCTATCAATTAATGAGGTCATTTATGTCTAAGCTAAGCACCACACCTCGTTCTTCAATTTCAGGAAAATACTTAAGCAAACCTTCTGCCAGCGCAGAGCTTGAGGTTTTTCGCAGCGTTGTATCTGGATTAAAGAAAGATCACGATCGTTTGCGTAGAATTACCATTAACGCTGGCATCTCTACTCCAAGAGGAAAACTCACTAAAGCGTACGCGGGGTAGAAAATTAATACCGGCTCAAGATATGAACTGTTGCCAAGCTTCCTTCTGTGCTTCCATGGCACAGATGTAAAAACTGCAGAAGCAATTTTTGCAGGAAAAGCTCATCTCAAACCAAGTGAAAATGACTATGATTGGCTAGGTCACGGCATTTATTTTTGGGAATATAGTCCACAACGAGCCTACCAATTTGCGCAAGAAAAATTTAATTGGCAAAAGAAGAAAGATAAAGTTGCGGTTGTTGGTGCGATTATTGATCCCGGTCTCTGCTTTAATCTATTAGACGCATCATCTCTTGGTTTTTTGGAATATGGATATGAAGCACTATTAGAAGATAGGGGCGGCATTGATCTTCTTCCGAAAAATGGAGATGGGAGAGAACTCTGGAAAAGGCAGCTCGATTGTGCCGTCATTAATATGGTTCATCAGATTCGAACCGAAACTCAAACTAATGATTGGATTAAGAAGAATTCTGGAAAATCACCACTTGCATCCTACGATACCGTTCGCGGTGCATTCTGGGAAGGTGGTCCGATTTATGACGGAGCGCGGATAGAAAAGAAAAATCACGTTCAAATATGCGTAAGAAATCCAGACGCAATCAAAGGTTATTTCAGACCAATTGAAGACTAAATCGATTGTTGTCGCGAATTAGTCCTACTCTACTTTTATCACATCCATTTCAATTCAACGTCCCTGTCCAATCACCAAGCGATCAACCAATTCAGCATTCACCCCAGCAATCCGCCGAAACTCCAAACTAATCCGCTTATCACCTTCAACACGACGCCAGAATACGACGGCCGCCTTGGCTGCAAGCAACCAAGTATCACGCTCTTTTGGCAAAGGCAATGCAAGATTCAATTGTCGTTCGACGAGCTCCACCCCACGCTGCGGTGCATACATCATCGGCAGCATGTCATAGGCCGGAGCCAAGCGCATATCGGGTAAAAAGGCGAGGTTGCCGTCGTGCATATCTGTGTTGCCTATCATGCGGCCAAAATGCGCCAACAGTTTTATTTGCTGGGCAGTTTCTTCTGAAATGTAATTCGCATGAAAGAGCGCATCTGCACCATCTGACCAATTGCCGGTTCCACCAAATAGTGCCGCATTCAATTCGTGCCAACTGCAAACGCCAGAGCGTCCAAATTCACCGTGCCGATCAAAGCGATCCACTTCATAGAACGTGCGTCCAGCAAATTGGTAGATGCGGCTGTTCGCTGCGTCTAGTTGCAGCGTATCGGAGATGGTTGTTAGGGCTAGATGTTCGCAGACCAATAAATCAGCCCAACGTCGCTCTTGCGGTGTATTGTCCGATCCTGAAAATTTGACGATCACATGCGTTGGCACATCGCGCGCGCGACGTGCGGTGAATTTAGGGAACTCGCCAGCCACCGAAGAATCGGCGATGCCAAAATTGAGTGCTTGCATTGCGTAAGTTGGATACGCAGCCGCGATTTCATCATCGTTTAAGAAATGTGCTGCTTGTTGCTGCACA
>CAYXJI010000528.1:0-2061 GCA_964465175.1 uncultured Burkholderiaceae bacterium
GAATGATGGCAGAGTGTGTATAGGCGCGAAAAAAGTTGAAAAAAAGACTTCACAACGCACAAATTGTCAAAAGTGTGAGCACCGAATAAAAGATAATTGATGCTGACAAGCCTTGATATGAAAAATATTTCGTGAGCTTGTGTATGCACTTTGAAAGTAGTTCGATGTTTAAACTGATATGAATATTGTTGATCATTAGGAAGTGCATCCTATATCGATGCGTAGTTTGATGAGGTAACACTGTATGACTAATGATGCTCAACGTAGGATCACCGAGGAAGAAGTCTTGTTCGTCGAGGAGGCATTTTCTGAATTCGAAGCACTTGGTACGACCGAGAAGCAATGTCCTTGGTGCGGTGGAAAATTAAACTTCATCAATGCAGTGTCCGCCTACCGCACTCATTGTTCCGAATGCGAATTTAAAGTGACCGTGCGCGGCATATAGCGAGAGTGGCGGCAAATTGTTTGTCTCTTTTTATGGAAGTAAAATCATGACAAAACAGAGCGATTCTGTGGACGATTTTCTATTTGGTCGTGGACAGCAACTGAAAAATTATTTCATTGAGCAAACGCCAGTTTCGGAAATGCTATGTTACAGAAATAGTGAGGGACGCGAGTTCGACCTTTCAATTAATGACGTTGAATTGGCTTTAGTTGTGATGATGCGTTTGAAAGATTTGAGTGTAGAAATTTTGAAACTCGGCTAGACATTCTAAGCGACCTTAGTGTCGTGGTTTCAGAGAGAATAAGTCGATGTACGTGGAGATCGGATTGGCACATTTTTAGTGTTGTCTGATCAAAAATTCTTTAGGAGCGAGGTGATCATATGAAGTTAAAATCATTTAAAAAATCGTTGAACACTTCCTTGCTGGAAGCATGCAAACAATGCCTGACATTACTCAAAACCGAGCTGGCAGATGAGACCATCTATGCGTTTTCCATTTACGCTAGTTCAGGGTTTGTGTCTCTTGGCGTTGCCGTGTCGACGCAAGAATCCTTGCATAAGCGGAATTTGCTAACGCCAACAAGTGAGGTAGATAAATTCGTCAATATGATGAATGCCTCGGAGTGGAGGTATGTCAATTGCCATCATGAATTGTTCGCTTCTGTGAATCAATCCATTGATGATTATTATGACTGTCTTTTTGATGGCGAATTTGAAGATCACGATTTTGGTGGCCCGGCTTCTACGGCTGCGTTAGACAGATTTACCGACGATATTTTTACAGAAGCTTTAGTAAAGGTTTTGCAGGAAATGAAGAACGACAGCTGTTTTGTTGGCAGCAACTTTGTCAGTGATGTATTGCTCGGGCTTCAGTATGGTAGTCCACCTGCCAGTGGGGTCGATGTGATGGAGAACGTGTCAGCGCAGCTCAATTCAAGAATGTGGCACGAAAAAGTCGTTCAAAATTGTAGTTATTATCGAACTGGCCTTCCAAAAGAGATCTAAGGGTGGTTCCCATGCTGGAACTAAATCAGTTTGACGATTTGACTAACTATAGTTACAGGATTGCACCCTTTAGTCTAAAGGGGGTAAAAAATGTCGGATGGCTCGAGCTTGAGTCATCCATTCCGCTTGGTGGTGTTGCGGTCGATACCCTCAGAAAACTTAAAGAAATCGTCACAGGCAATGGCATCTTTAACGCGATAGTCGAGCCAATACGAGAGTCGCCTTGTTGCCCAATTTGTGGCGAGCTGGATCTACGCGACGCCAAGGGAAGATACTTAGCGAATAGCGAACTGTGGATACCTGCGGGTGAAGTGATTTACGCATCGCCCATATCGATTTTGCACTATATCGAAGTGCACAACTATAGGCCGCCGCGGGAATATATTGAAGCCATTGAGGCACTCGATATATATGACATGTTTATGGCGCACGAGGTCTATCTGGAAAAATTGGAAGACTCTGGTTGGGTTGGTGGTGCAGACGAAGGGCTGCCAACGCTACTTTACAAGGGTAAGGATGCGAAGGTTCGCCCTTGTACTTCGATTGTACAAAGAATTGAGATAGCGGCCTTTGAGCTTGGAGTCTGGGTTTGCATTGAGAAAGCTAGGATA
>CAYXJI010000529.1:0-2059 GCA_964465175.1 uncultured Burkholderiaceae bacterium
TTGCCATAAGCGATTACGGCAAAACGGGGTGAAGCAATATGACGATTAGGTAGGCTTTGCCAGACGGCTTGAATTACTGCTGCGACGATGATGTCGGCTAATTGGGATAGCGCATCGGCCAAATGTTCCATGCTTAAGCGGCCTTCTAAATCTTGCGCCAGCAATCGAAAAAGCAAGGCGTGATGCATTTCGCGCAGGGTATCTAACTGTGCTTCAATGTCGCCATTTTGTTGCGCTAATTTGTGGCCTAATTCATCACTAAAGTGATCCCAATCGGGTACTTGATGTAAGACGGATTCATCTAGAAGCTCGTCGAGCAAAATGGGGTGGCGACTTAAAAATTGTGCGGCCCAATCACTGGCATGCATCATGCGAATGACGCGTTCTAGTGCATGAGGAAACTCACTTAAGAGGGATAAATAGGCGCTACGTCGGGCAATTTGTTCTAAGAAATTAAATAATCGCTGTATTGTCTCTAATTGACTATCGCTTTGTCGTGCAATTATTTTTAATGCGCTATTCACTAAGCCAGTCATTTTTTGTTGACTCGATTCCGAGAGCGACTGTAGTTTTGCTGATTGCCACGTGCTCGCGAGGCGCCCAGCGATGGCTTTGCCATCTTCGAAGCCTAGCTTGCGTAAATGCTGTTCTATGCTCTCGCTGGCGTCTGCATCTGACATGCAGCTGGCATCTAAATTATCTGTGTCATCTTCAGATTTATCTTTAAAAATCGCGTCAAATTGTTCCGCAACAAATTGCATATGCGGTACCAATACGGCGTTTAATGCGATAACGTCGGCGTATCCCATCATTTGTGCAACGATATTTTGGTCTTCAGTATTCGCTGGGAAAATGTGTGTCTGCGCATCGTCTAGATATTGCAGTCGATGTTCGACATCGCGTAGGTAAGTATAGGCCAGCATCAATCGTTCGACGATTTGTTGGTCGAGTATGCCTTTTTCAGCGAGGCTCACTAATGTTTTTCTGGTAGAACGATCGCGAAAAATCGCTTCGCGACCACCACGTATCAATTGAAAAACTTGCGCCAAAAATTCGACTTCGCGTATGCCACCACGTCCAAGTTTGACGTTGATGCCGCGCTCGGGGTGACGCGTTTCTTGTCGAATGACCTCGGCACGAATTTGGTGATGCATATTGCGCAGTGAATCGATGACACCGTAATCCAAGTAACGTCGATACACGAACGGCAGAATTATTTTTTCTAAGGCAGCAATATCATTCGCTTTGCCGGTGATTGCGCGCGCCTTGACCCACGCATAGCGTTCCCATTCTCGGCCTTGCACCATAAAATAATCTTCAACCATGCCAAAACTCGCCACCAAGGGCCCTGAATTGCCGTTGGGGCGCAGCGCCATATCCACTCGAAATGAAAAACCATCCTCGGTAATCTCAGAGATGGCAGCGATCAATTTTTTACCTAAGCGACTAAAGAATTCGTGATTGGATAATTCTCGTTGCCCTGCGCCGGCCTTAGTTTCGCCGTTCTCGGCATAACAAAAAATTAAATCGATGTCTGACGACACGTTGAGTTCGTGTCCACCCAATTTGCCCATGCCCAAAACGATGAGCTCTTGCGCTTCACCACTCTCTTCGCCGATGGGAATGCCATGTAGCGTTAGCATTTCCGACATCAATTGGCTTAAGTGTGTTTGCACCACAAAATCGGCTAAATTGCTGATGGTCTCCATAATTTCGGCGAGATTCGCTTCACCATGAAGATCGCGAAAAATCAGCTTAGCGAGTACAAGGTTGCGGGTACGCCGCATCGCCGCCGGTAAACTTGCACCTTGCGCCATCTCATTTTGTAAAATTTCGCCAAAATCTGCTGTGCTCAGGGATAATTGCGCTATATTCTCTAGCGCTTGTCTTCTTGCGCTTTTGGCGTTTAACCAGCGCTGTAGAAAGCGCGAGCGCAAAGCAGGATGGTCGGGGTCGGAAAGTGTTAAAGAGGAATTCATAAGTTGGGGCCGAAGCGAAGGCGGAATTTGAAATAGCAATTAAGTGTGGATACAAGCAATAATGCGGATAAAGTCTAGCG
>CAYXJI010000530.1:0-410 GCA_964465175.1 uncultured Burkholderiaceae bacterium
GATAGGATGGAAGTGATTCGTCTATCTGGTTATACAGAAGATGAGAAAGCTAGCATCGCATTGCGTTATTTGTTGCCGAAACAGGTTAAAAATAACGGTTTGAAGGAAGAGGAAATTTCTGTTTCTGAATCAGCGATACGCGACATTATTCGTTACTACACACGTGAAGCCGGTGTGCGTTCACTTGAGCGTGAAATCTCTAAGATTTGCCGCAAAGTGGTGAAGATGCTGTTGTTGAAAAAGAGCGAAAAGAAAGCCACGGTTTCTTCCAAAAATCTGGATAAATTCTTGGGTGTGCGCCGCTATGACTTTGGTGTTGCGACTAAAGAAAATCAAGTTGGTCAAGTCGTCGGTTTGGCCTGGACGGAAGTGGGTGGCGATCTGTTGACCATTGAAGCCGTATCTATGCC
>CAYXJI010000530.1:420-1673 GCA_964465175.1 uncultured Burkholderiaceae bacterium
ACTGGTACACTTGGTGATGTGATGAAAGAGTCTATCGAGGCGGCGCGTACCGTGGTGCGTAGTCGTGCCGCGCGTTTAGGTATTAAGGCGGATGTATTCGAAAAAACTGATGTGCATATTCACGTGCCTGAAGGGGCAACGCCAAAAGACGGTCCATCGGCAGGTATTGCGATGACGACAGCCATGGTGTCGATCTTCACGGGGATTCCGGTGCGTGCTGATGTGGCGATGACCGGTGAAATCACCTTGCGTGGCGAAGTTTTGCCGATTGGTGGTTTGAAAGAAAAACTATTGGCGGCACATCGTGGCGGCATTAAGACGGTATTGATTCCAGAAGAAAATGCCAAAGACTTGACGGAAATTCCTGATAACGTCAAAAACAAGCTGGAAATTATCCCAGTGCGTTGGATCGATAAAGTCTTGGAGATCGCTTTGGAGCGTCAACCTGTGGCATTGACTGAGGAGGAGTTGGCCTTGCCAGCGGTCGCTAAGGTGGATGCTGGTGCGGATACTTCAACGATTAAGCACTAGATCAGAATTAGTTGAGCTGCAATTAAAAAATGCCCGATGCGTTGATCGGGCTTTTTTTAGGTCTATTTTCTTCGGACTGTACTTTTATCCGCAATGATTTTGGCGACTTTGAACTTACCAGCTACGCATTAAGCCCACTGCTAAACCCTCAAGCGCAAAGTCAACTTCGGTTTCGTTCACGACAATAGGTGAAAAATCAGGATTTTCAGGTAATAACTCGATGCCATTCGCTGTTTTCATATAGCGCTTGACAGTGACTTCTTCGCCTATGCGTGCCACGACGATTTGGCCATTGCGTGCACTGTCGGTTTTTTTTACGGCCAATAAATCGCCATCCATAATACCTATATCGCGCATCGATAAGCCGCGTACTCTCAATAAAAAATCGGGCTTGGCTGAAAATAAAGCGGGGTCGACTTGATAGCTTGCCTCTACATGCTCTGTTGCCAAGATGGGCGAGCCGGCTGCAACGCGTCCAACTAAAGGTAGGCTCAATTGCATCAATGCTGGATGTGGAAGTGCCATTTGCATGCTTGGCATTGAGTTTGATAATTCGGATTCTAGTAAGCGGATACCGCGTGAAGTTCCAGCCGCGATTTCAATCACGCCTTTGCGAGCGAGTGCTTGTAAATGTTCTTCTGCCGCATTAGTTGATCGAAAACCTAATTCATTGGCAATTTCAGCACGGGTCGGAGGGAAGCCCGTGTTTTGAATGGCATCTT
>CAYXJI010000530.1:1683-2057 GCA_964465175.1 uncultured Burkholderiaceae bacterium
TAAGGTTGAGAATTTGTTCCTGGCGAGCGGTGAGCTTGAGCATGGGATGTCCGATTAATTCTGGGTAAGGGCTCAAATGAGCTGTATGTATATGCAGACTGTATTTTTATACAGTAATTGATGGAATGCAAGTGGTTTTGTGTTCTTCTTGCACATAATTTACAAAATGGCAGGTGCTAGAGACACGCTTGCCGAAAACGGTGCGGATGTGATTTGCATTTATTTGAGGCGCTTGTGCAAACTGCTGCGCTAACTGCTTGATTATGTGGGGGAACTGCGTTATCATCGCGGGCTGTCCTCTTCCTGCACTCGTCTTGACGCCGAGGCAGGCTTTATTTTTGTCCACAAGGAGAAATTATGCGTCATTATGAAAT
>CAYXJI010000531.1:0-2042 GCA_964465175.1 uncultured Burkholderiaceae bacterium
ATCGTCACCTCGGTAGCAAAATCAGGATTTTTCGCCAAACTCATGAACGAACCCGCCCCTTTACGGACCGCCCGATATTCAGGCAAATAACGCCCAGCCTGACGCATCAGCCACAAAGGCGTGTAATCAGTCTCTTGACGCAGTAAGGCGCGTAAAAAGGTATCGTTTTTGAGCGGAGCGAATTGGTTAGACATAGCGTGCTTTCGTAGTGCGAAATAGGTAATACGCTATTATCCCCGATCTCAGCCCAAACCGCCTATGTAAAATGTCAAACAGCTAGCACGTCATGCATACCGAATAAGCTAAAAATACACTGCCATCCCCAATTACCATCACCGACTTGTCATGCGCAATTCTATTCACATAGACAAGAATTATTTGCTTGACTCGATCAAATGACTTGATAGAATGGCCATCATTATTAGTGACGCTTTTCAAAGAAATTTTAGTCGCGGTAAAAGCGGCGGAACTTAATGGAAAGCGGCTATTCACAAGGATTTTAAGGGTTGTATATGAAAAGTGTTATGCGTCACAGGCCTTTTTCGCCCGTCATTTCACCGTCTATATCTAGTTATTCTTAAAGAATCTAAAAAATTCGTCCTTCGCCTCTTGGTCAAGGGTTTTAATTCAACCTCACTAGCCTTCACCTTCCTACATAGGAGTAGAACTTGAAAAAATTAAGTTATTGTCTTATCGCAATTGGAATTATGACATTTACAGGATGCGCAAATCTGAATCCCAACGACCAACGCGCAAAAGACTTCACCGAGAAACAATTGACTCAAGTTAGCCAACTTCTAAGCGATTTCGCGAAATCGAAGTCCTGTGATGGCTTCAATCTGCTTGCACGACAAGAAGGTGAGTACCCATCCGATACGACGCGGCGTCTCCAGATTTGGAAAGTGGATTTCTGTGGTGCCAAGTCTCAATTTATCGTAATGACTCGTAAAGTGCCACAAGATGGTTGGGAAGTATGTATTAGTGACCAAGGGCCATGCGCCATTGTAGATTCTGGGCTCTTCAAGTCACGCGAATAGATGAATTTCGGATTCGCCAACCCAGAATAACTTGTCATTCGTGTGGTACGGCTTTGCCGCCCAACAATTCAAACGTTAAACCTCACTGGAGATTTCGAATATGTCCGACAACTACAACGAAGAACAGAAGCGCTACATTGGAGTCGGCATCTCGCTTGGTGTCGCTGTCGGAGTAGCGATCGGCTCAGCCATTGGCAACCTTGCGATGGGCATCGGCCCCGGTATTGCAATCGGAGTCGCGATCGGCGTCTTCAAGGCGAAGAAGCATGCACCGAAGCCAGACTCCCAGAAATCAAGAGATGACTCGGGTGAGGCCTAAGAACACATAAGACACCCATCTTAACTAGTCCTCAGAATTACACAAGACACCCATTTTAAATTGAGATGGGTGTCTTTTAATTGTGGTCTTTTAATTGTCCGTTTTAATTGTCCGCGAAAGCTGGGAAGCATGTGCATGAGGTGGCTAAGTTGTCTCGGCAGGGGTGTTGATCTGGTGTGCCAGATGTACCTAAATTTTTGAACGAATTACAGGCGCGGCTTTTCTCCCAACACTTGGGATGAACTAATGAAGTGCCGTATAATCATTCGTACTTTATGGCTCCCTGAAGGAGAACGAAAATGTCTGTAAACCTGTTAGAACTAGAACAAAAAGCCTCTCAGTTAACGCCTGATGAAAGAGCTGAGTTGGCTTTGTTTTTACTGGAAACGCTAGAACCAGCGGATTCGGGTGATATCGAGAAAGAGTGGCAAATCGAGGCAGAGTCTAGACTCGCCGAAATCAAACGTGGTGAGGCTACATTGGTATCTGCAGAAGAAGTCTTCGATAAAGTTCATCGTCGACTCAAATAATGCAAGTTAAGTTTCATAATGAAGCTGAAGCAGAGCTGACAGAAGCTGCTTTGTTTTATGAAGACAAAGTAGTCGGTTTAGGCAAATCGTTGGTAGCCGATATACAAAATGCTGTGACATTTATTCGATTTCATCCAGACACACCACCACATCTTG
>CAYXJI010000532.1:0-2038 GCA_964465175.1 uncultured Burkholderiaceae bacterium
AGCACATATTCTTCTTTTGATAAATAGTAACTATATGTTGGCACAATAACGATCACTTGCAACTAAAACGCAAGAATACTTTGATAAAACGAGTCATTATGACTACAGGGATGTTGAATATACTTGGATTCAAGTAGTCAATTTATTCTTTATTAATCTGTTTTTTTTGAATTTATTAAAAATTATGCGGCTTTATGAATAAATTAATCGTTTCTGCTGCTAAAAATCTATAAGAAAGAATAGATTGTGCAGTGCAATGATTGAACCAGTTTTTAATATTTTTTTGATAATTGTTAGGAGTGGAACCACAATGACACAAATCACATTACCCGAAGGCATGCAAATTACCGGCGCGATTGAGTCGGGCTTCGAACAAATTTTGACGTATGAAGCTTTGAACCTAGTGTGCAAGCTGAGTCGCCAGTTTGAGTCTCGTAGGCAAGAGTTACTCGCATTAAGAGTGGCACGCGCAGCGCGTATGGATGCCGGAGAGCGTCCTGATTTTCTGGCTGAAACCACGTCTATTCGTGAGGCCGATTGGACGATCGCTCCAATTCCTAAAGCCTTAGAATGTCGTCGTGTCGAAATCACGGGGCCGGTGGAACGCAAGATGATTATCAATGCCCTCAATTCGGGTGCGGATAGTTATATGACGGACTTTGAAGATTCGAATACGCCGAATTGGAATAATCAAATCACTGGTCAGATTAATTTGCGTGACGCAGTGCGCCGCACGATTCGCCTTGAACAAAATGGCAAGAGCTATCAATTGAATGACAAAATTGCGACCTTAGTAGTGCGCCCACGCGGTTGGCATCTTGATGAAAAACACGTGTTAGTCGATGGTAAGCGGGTATCCGGTGGCATATTTGATTTTGCCTTATTTATGATCCATAACGCGAAAGAACAAATCGCACGCGGCGCGGGGCCATTTTTTTATTTGCCAAAAATGGAATCGCATCTGGAAGCCCGTTTGTGGAACGATATTTTTGTCATGACACAGAATGAACTGGGGCTGCCGCAAGGAACGATCAAAGCGACCGTATTGATAGAAACCATCGTCGCGGCATTTGAGATGGATGAGATTCTGTATGAGCTGCGTGAGCATAGTTCTGGTCTGAATGCCGGGCGTTGGGATTACATTTTTTCCTGTATTAAAAAATTCAAAACCGATCAAAACTTCTGTTTAGCAGATCGCGCCAAGGTAACCATGACGGCGCCATTCATGCGCTCTTATGCCTTGCTGTTATTGAAGACCTGCCACAAGCGTAATGCGCCAGCAATCGGCGGTATGGCAGCCCTAATCCCGATCAAAAACGATCCCGAAAAGAACGACATTGCGATGGCTGGCGTGCGCAACGATAAAGCCCGCGATGCCACCGATGGCTACGATGGCGGCTGGGTCGCGCATCCGGGTTTGGTCGACTTGGCGATGGCAGAATTTAAAAAAGTCTTGGGCGATGCGCCGAATCAGATTAGCAAGCAACGTCCGGATGTGGCCGTCTGCGCCGCCGACTTGTTGAATTTTCAACCAGAAACACCGATTACAGAAGCGGGCCTACGCTATAACATTAATGTGGGCATTCATTATCTCGGCGCATGGTTAGCTGGCAATGGTTGTGTGCCGATTCACAATTTGATGGAAGACGCGGCCACGGCTGAGATTAGTCGTTCACAAGTTTGGCAATGGATACGCTCCGCGAAAGGTGTGCTGGAAGATGGGCGTAAGATCACCGCAGAGATGGTGCGAGTGATGACGGCGGAAGAATTGCTTAAAGTAAAGCTGTCGGTGGGGGATGGTGCAACTTATGACAGAGCAGCACAGATTTTCGAAGCGATGTCGACCTCTGCTGAGTTTGCAGAATTTTTGACCTTGCCTTTGTACGAGGAAGTTTAAGTAGTGATGTGAGGAGACTGTACTGGCTAAATCGATCCGATTTTAGCTCAGCACTAACAGATGACAAGATTAAACCCAGATTGTCTATTAGGCGCACTTGCGGTGCTATTGGCGTGCTGACGGCGCATTTTCGGCTATTTT
>CAYXJI010000533.1:0-2034 GCA_964465175.1 uncultured Burkholderiaceae bacterium
TTTTAAAAACTGTAGGTTGATGAGCGATGTCACAAAATAAACCAGCAAAAAACGTAGTTGTCATTGGCACCCAATGGGGTGATGAAGGCAAGGGTAAAATCGTCGATTGGTTGACGGATCATGCGCAAGGCGGGGTGCGTTTTCAAGGCGGTCATAATGCCGGCCATACTTTGGTGATCGGTGGTCAAAAGACCGCATTGCAATTGATTCCTTCTGGAATTATGCGTGCCGGTACGGCTTGCTACATCGGCAATGGTGTGGTTTTGTCGGTGCCAGACTTATTGCGTGAAATTGATAAGTTGGAAGCAAATGGCGTTGAAGTTTGCTCTCGCCTGAAAATTTCGGAAGCATGCCCCGTGATTTTGCCTTACCACACGGCACTCGATGCGGCGCGTGAAGCGGCGCGTGGCGCGGCAAAAATCGGTACGACTGGCAAGGGCATTGGCCCTGCCTATGAAGACAAAGTCGCGCGTCGTGCGATTCGTGTAGCCGATCTTTTGAATCCAGAGCGCTTCGCTGAAAAGCTGAAAGAGAATCTGGAATATCACAATTTTGTACTAGTCAATTATCTCAAAGCAGAGCCCGTCGATTTCCAAAAAACCTATGATGATGCGATGCGTGATGTGGCGCGTATTCGTCCTATGGTCACCGACGTGTCCAGTGCTTTGCATGCTGCGTATAAAAATGGCGCTAGTTTGCTGTTTGAAGGCGCGCAAGGTAGTTTGCTCGATATCGATCACGGCACCTATCCATTTGTGACCTCAAGTAACTGCGTCGCGGGTAACGCTGCTGCGGGTTCAGGTGTTGGTCCAGGTATGTTGCACTATATCTTGGGTATTACAAAAGCCTATACGACGCGTGTTGGTTCCGGTCCATTTCCCTCTGAGTTGGTAACTGATCAAGGCGTAGGTAAGCATTTGGCGAGTGTGGGACATGAATTCGGTACCGTTACGGGGCGTGCTCGTCGTTGCGGCTGGTTTGATGCAGCCTTGTTGAAACGTTCTGTGCAAATCAATGGTGTCTCTGGAATGTGCTTGACCAAACTAGACGTGCTGGATGGTTTGGCGTCGTTGAAATTGTGTACTGGCTATACGATTGATGGCAAAGCAGTGGATATTTTCCCTGTTGGTGCTGAGGAAGCGGCACGTTGCGTCGCCGTTTATGAAGAGATGCCAGGCTGGTCGGAGTCCACAGTGGGTGCGCAAACAATGGAAGCTTTGCCACTGAATGCGCGCAATTATATTCAGCGCATTGAACAATTAGTGGGCGTGCCTATCGATATGGTTTCCACTGGCCCAGACCGTGAAGAAACGATCGTATTGCGTCATCCATTTTTGTGATTGCTAGTGCTAAGTGCGCGCTGTGAGCGATTTTGTTATTGACCTTGAAAAGTTGTTGATCTTGAATACTGTACAAAAAGATTTGTGGGTGTCGTGGGATGAATATCATCGTTCGATCGAGCTACTAGCATTGAAAGTCCACGAATCAGGATGGAAGTTTGATCACATCTTGTGCTTGGCGCGAGGCGGACTTCGGATTGGTGATGTCTTCTCGCGTCTTTTTAAAATGCCGCTAAGTGTGCTTTCTGTGAGTTCTTATCGTGGTGCTACTGGCCAAGATCAGGGGCAAATTCAGATTGGTGCAAGCATCGCAAGTGTAGAGCAAGAGTTCCGTGGCAATGTTTTGTTGGTCGATGATCTCGTGGATTCTGGTGTGACCTTTAGAGAGGTTGCCCCATGGTTGCGTCAACACTATCCAGAGATCAGTGAGATCAAGGGTGCGGTGATTTGGGTCAAGTCGGTGTCTGTGGTGGTGCCTGAATTTTATGTCGAGTATGTTGAGGGTTCACCTTGGATACATCAGCCATTTGAGACGTATGATAGTCTTAATATCGAAGACATCGCAAAACAGGATTGAGTAGACGTAGATCGGGGGGGGGGCGCTGGAAAGGCGCTCGTTGCTTAGCAATTCCCAATTTGCAATGCTCCAGCGCAAAAAAAAAAAGCCGTTTAAAAATCAACGGCTTTCGTGAGT
>CAYXJI010000534.1:0-2022 GCA_964465175.1 uncultured Burkholderiaceae bacterium
AAGCGCTCATTACAACTACCGCATGTTGACCTATTTTAATATAAAATATTTTTAAATATTGTCGTCTATTTGTACAGCAATGTTTTGGATTTTGCCACTCACTTCCTATGCTACTATTTCGCAGCTTCATTTTTTAAGCACGCAAGGAATTTTATGATTCGATCAGCGAAAAATGATGATTTTGATTTCATCTACGGTCTCTATATGCATCCCGACATCAATCCGTTTCTGCTATATGAACCTATGGATACCGATAATTTTTCGCCTATTTTTAAAGACCTTCTCGCGGATAAGGTGCTGTATATCTTTAGCGCATCCGATGACGATACGGCGGTTGCAACAGGCATGTTCAAGCTAATTCAACTCAAGCATCGCACTTCACATATCGCTTATTTAGGTGGTGTCGCGATCGATCCTGCGTGCAGTGGCAAGGGCTACGGCGCACGTATGATGCAAGAGATAATCGAACTTGCTGCAAATAAAAACCTAACACGTCTGGAATTGAGCACTGGTGTCCACAATCTACGCGCCACGGCCTTATACGAGAAATGCGGTTTTGTCCGTGAAGGCGTTTTGCGTAACTACACTTACCTTAAGCAAGAAGCTCGCTATATCGATGAAATCTTCATGTCATATTTATTTTAAGATTGAAGACAAGCCGCGAGTGAACGATTAAGCCCACACCAGCGGCGACTCATCCCACATTCAAGCTAGCACCTGCCAAGCTCAGCATAATGGCATCTCAAAACTTTATTGGAGATGTCGATGAACAAACTATGGCGTGATTTTCCTTACCTCAGCGTAGAACATAGTTATTTAATCTTTCGCTGGACTTTAGCGGGGCTATTTATGGCCCACGCGCTACTACGTTTTACGGTGCCTGATTATTTTCATACTTTTGGCGATTATCTCGAAAAACGCAATGCCATATTTCCTTATGCCTTACCGTATATTGCGACTGCCATCGAGATCGTTGGCGGAGTGTTACTGATTTTTAATCGCTGGGTAAAATGGGTCGCTTTGGGTTTTTTTGCGATTAGCTTTGGCGGCATCTTGACGATACACGCACGCCTAGGTTGGTTTGTGGGCGAATGGGGCGAAGGTGGTTGTGAATACAGCGTGGCCTTGTGCGTGATGTGCTTGTTATTGGCGGCGATGGATAGAGATCGAAAGTCGCAAAATTTGCAGCAGTCTACAACTTTGTCATCTCTGTAATCACGCGTAGAGAACGATCGTAGTGGTAGTTGATTTGCTGCTCACTATAACGATGCACACTCGCGACTGGGCAGCTAACACGTGCCACGCAAGTATTCTTGCAACGCGAATCGTCTTGCTGTCGATAACTAACGCATTGAAGTAAATGGAATTCGCCGCCGTCTAAAGCTTGCGCAGGACAACTGTGAATGCAGATTGTTGTTTCACAATCCGCACAGGGCGATGTCGTTTGTAATGGCTGCGTCGGCGGTAAATCCGTATTGGCTAAGATCATGGCGCGATAGGCAAACCAAGAACCAAACACCTCATTGATTCCCACCATAAACGGCGAAGCATGATGCCAGCCTGCTAGCTCACCTAAGGCTTGTAAACTGACCGTATACGCGCCCGGGTACACAACTTCATAGGTCACGCCAGCATGCTCATGGTCAAAAAAATGCCGTACCACAGACAGCGTAAAATCGTCGACAGGATGATCGCCTGCTTTTGTACTAATCGCTGCGTCAGCCGCCAGCATAGCTTGCCAAAACCTTCGTCCGCCATGCCCGATCAAGATCAACTGGCGATATTGCGCCGCCTGCGGGCAACGCGCAATCAACATCTCTCTTGCCTCGGGCGATAAACTCGCAATATGAAATACGGCCTGACAATTGAGACCTGCCTCGTTCAATAAGAGTGAAGAAATAGTTTGATAGGGATTCATACACAATAACCATTAAAAAGCTGACTATTCAGCGACTAAAGAAGCTTGAGCGGTTTTAAATTTTTTAGTAGTACCTGAACAAGCATAGGACTTACGCAAAATTG
>CAYXJI010000535.1:0-2013 GCA_964465175.1 uncultured Burkholderiaceae bacterium
AGTCCTAAAATCAAAACCCCTCAACGCCGAGACGCAGAGGCACCGCGGAGCGCAGAGAAGACCTTAACTTTGCGTCCTCCCGTCTCAAATTATCCATAAAACACATCGTTGTTTTCGATGCATTCATCAATTATATTCGACTTTTCTTTCTATACCAGCTAGCCTAAACTTCGGCTACCCAAATTGGGATAAGACTTAAAACAGTCATTTAGCTTTGAGGAGAGAAACATGAGTAGCTTAGATCGCAGTACGCTGCGCGATGCGCAGACCGTTCATTATGTGGATAGCAATGTCATCAGCGGACATAAAGTCTTGCGCAACACGTATATGTTGTTGTCTATGACCTTGTTGTTCTCCGCCTTGGCCGCCGGTGTTAGCGTGGCTCTTGCCTTGCCTAGCTTGGGGATTATCGTGACCCTAGTTGGCTATTTTGGACTACTATTTTTGACCACCAAGTTACGCAATAGCGCTTGGGGTATCGCTTCTGTATTTGCTTTGACGGGCTTTATGGGTCTCACTCTGGGGCCGATAATTAGCCGTTATTTAGGTTTACCTGGCGGTGGTGGTATCGTGATGGGAGCGATGGGTTTGACCGCTGTGATTTTTATGGGTTTGTCTGCTTATGTTTTGGTGAGCAAACGGGATTTTAGTTTCATGGGCGGTTTTTTGGCGGTTGGTGTATTGGTCGCTTTTGTGGCGGGCTTGGGCGCGATATTTTTTGAAATACCGGCCTTGTCTATCGCGGTATCTGCTGCTTTTGTTTTGCTGATGTCGGGTATGATTTTGTTTGAAACCAGCAATATCATCAATGGCGGCGAAACCAACTACGTCATGGCGACCGTGAGTTTGTACATTACGATTTTTAATTTGTTCACGAGTTTGTTGCAAATCTTAGGCTTTATCGACAAAGAGTAATCTGTAGATGCGGCGGGTTCTTGGATGCCGCCGTCATCCCCTTTAATTGAAAGAATTCCATGTTAGAAACCATCGCACAACCCTGGATGTGGGCAGCTTTTATCGCCTTTGTCCTCAGTATGCTGGCACTCGATATATTCGCGCTCGGCGGCTCTAAGTCGCATAAAGTCAGCGTCAAAGAAGCCGCGACGTGGTCTTTGGTTTGGGTTGCATTAGCGCTGACGTTTAACTACGGCATGTATGTCTATTTAAAAGACATCATTGGTGAAGCGGCGGCGATGACCAAGTCCATGGAATTTTTAACCGGCTATGTGATCGAAAAATCCCTGTCTGTCGATAATGTCTTCGTCTTTTTGATGATCTTTGGCCATTTTGCTGTGCCAGAACAATATCAACGCAAGGTCTTGCTGTACGGCGTACTCGGCGCCATCGTGATGCGTGTCATCATGATTTTGGCGGGTAGTTGGGTTGTATCCCAGTTTGCTTGGGTGCTGTACATCTTCGGCATTTTCTTGGTAATCACGGGCTTGCGTATGATGGTTGCAGCGGAAAAAGAGCCGGATTTAGAAGCCAATCCTGTTTTGAAATTGGCGAAGAAACTGTTGCCCTTTACGAAGGAATATCACGGCGAAAAATTCAGCATCATCGAGAATGGTAAGCGTGTGTTTACGCCACTCTTGTTAGTGTTGATCTTGATTGAAATCTCTGACGTGGTCTTTGCGGTGGACTCTATCCCTGCGATTTTTGCGGTGACGACCGATCCTTTCATCGTATTTACTTCGAATATTTTCGCGATTATGGGTTTGCGTGCTTTGTATTTCTTGCTGGCAGATATGGCGGATCGCTTCCACCTATTGAAATTCGGCCTGGCATTTGTATTGATGTTTGTGGGTATCAAGATGTTGATCGTGAAATGGTTCCATGTCCCAACCAATATTTCACTGATGGTCATCGGCACGATTTTGATGAGCTCAATCATCGCAAGTTTGATTGCAACACGTAAAAAAGAAGCATAAGACGTTTCATCGTTTCTAAGTGAAGTCGCCGAACAAGGACGACTTCACTGACACAGTTCCCTCCTTATGGCGCATGGCTTTT
>CAYXJI010000536.1:0-2010 GCA_964465175.1 uncultured Burkholderiaceae bacterium
GTGCTCAAGCACTGTCTTCGCAGGCACGCCTAGCTGGGACAATTTTGCGTAAGTCCTAGTAGCATGAATAGTTGCTACCCTAATTGCCTAGTGTGGAAACTAAGAATAGGCAGAGTTTACCCTCCTTGTTTGGATCCGGCTATTTCGCCTCGATCGTTGACGCTTGGCGATTGTCGAATGACGTTATCGCGTGACCAACCGTGGTTGATCTGTCCTGCATTGACCCAAGTGGGTTAAATAAATGAGTCAAATAAATAGGTGAGACACAAGAATGAAATAGCGCCCTCAACATGTGACATTTAAGGGGGACTCTGCAAATACAGAGCTCACAAAAGTGTACAAGCATGTGCTTGATCATCAGGCCGCGACAGCTATGAGGTGAACGACGGCAATTATCGTTCTACACCGCCATTGAATCCACAATGTCCGTCACTCATCGCATTCAATTTAGGGCGTTTTGTCGTTCGCTTTATTCTGATGATCATCAATCAAGGCAGCTCAATTAATTACCAGAGACCTCTGCGTAAACGTAGCGAGCATCGCAGATTTAATAACCGGTTGCGCAGTAGGGTGCGCAGAGGTCTCTACCAAGGAACGCTCATGAAATGGATACACATTATTGCCGGCTTAATGGCGATCGCCTCCGGCTTCATTGCTTTATATGCGGCTAAAGGTTCACCTTTGCATCGCAAATCTGGGACCATGTTCACACTGTCGATGTTATGCATGACCTTCAGCGCCGCGATCATTTCGCTTTTTTTGCGCACCGATCACGTGACGGGTGTTGCCGCCATGTTCACGGCTTATCTCGTTTGTACTTCGTGGTTAGTGGTTAAACGAGCGGTACAAGAAAGCAAAGCAGTGCTGGAGGGATTTGCACTCGCAGCGGCGGTTCTTGGCGTGTATTCACTGACGCTATGGTTTGATTTTCTGGCTGATCCTAAATCACTGATCACCAAGAACAGTCCACCACAAACATTACTTGTCTTTGGATCTATCAGTTTATTGTGCGCCGCCTTAGACCTTCGCATGATCTGGGACGGGAAAATTCTTGGATCACAGCGTTTAGTGCGACACCTGTGGCGCATGGGCTGTGCCATGTTGATCGCAACGGGCTCGTTCTTTACTGGGCAAATGCAAGTCTTTCCAACGATCATTCGTAAGAGCAATTTGCTGGGGATTCCGGTCTTGGCAATCCCTGTACTGCTGGTGCTATTGACCACTTTGTATTGGCTAGGGCGCACCTTATTGAAGCGTCGAGCGTCGACCGCAACGCCTCCCTTGTGAGGAATTTTAAGCAAGAATTTTAAGACAAATTACAGTAATTGATAGGAGTCGTGAGGATTTCTGGCTTCTTTTGCATTGATCCATTCGATTTGCTCGATTTAGATTTGATTCTTTGAATTTGACGTTCAATATCAGGTAAAAACAACATATTCCATACTAAAGATTCAATGTTTTTGAGGAAGTGCGGAATTTCCTTAGGCATTTTCACAAAAAATCAAAAGATACCCGCAAAAAAGTAAAGGCTGTTTCGGCGTGTTGCAGCGCAATACGCTAGAATGGGTTTAAATTAAATTCCAACCTATTCCCCACTTACCGTCCAAGCACTTTCAGATGAATGCTCCAGCTCACAATCTAGGTCATCTTCCTTTACCTGATGACAGCGCCCCGCAAGGTGCGAGTCCGACTCGCTTACGTGAAATTCCGTATAACTACACCTCGTTTTCCGACCGCGAAATCGTGATTCGCTTGCTCGGCGAAGACGCTTGGGCTTTGCTGGATAGTCTGCGTGGCAAGCGGCAAACGGGGCGCTCGGCACGCATGTTGTACGAAGTCTTAGGCGATATTTGGGTAGTACGTCGCAATCCCTATTTGCAAGACGATATGTTGGAAAATCCCAAACGTAGACAGGCTTTGATCGATGCTTTGAACCATCGTTTGCATGAAGTCGAAAAACGTCGGGTGGCGACTGATTCTGTGAGTTCTGAAGATGCAGATCGCAGTAAC
>CAYXJI010000537.1:0-1993 GCA_964465175.1 uncultured Burkholderiaceae bacterium
GATACTTGTTCGTTGCTTTCCACTATTGCGAATACTATTGGCAGCTTCAATAATTGGTGTATTTGATAAATTTTTTAGGAAAAGTATTGCGTCAAATAAATTCGACTTACCAACACCATTTGCACCTGCAATGCACGTGAATGGGCCAAAACGAACCTCTACGTCTTCGAGACTTTTAAAACCTTTAACACGTAATCTTGTTAGCATAAATTCCTCAGCTATTTTCGAACTTCGCCATGGCCGAACACCACATACTTCAGTGAAGTCAAACCTTCCAACCCAACCGGTCCACGTGCGTGCAGTTTATCATTAGAAATCCCGATTTCCGCACCGAGGCCGTATTCAAATCCATCGGCGAAGCGCGTTGAGGCATTGACCATGACCGATGCTGAATCAACTTCGCGCAAAAATGCCATGGCGCGGCTATAGTCTTCGGTGATGATGGACTCGGTGTGTTTAGAAGAATAAGTGTTGATATGTTCAATCGCTTCGTTCATATCGGCGACTACTTTGACTGCCAGAATCGGTGCTAAATATTCGGTGCTCCAGTCCGCTTCCTGCGCTTGAGCAAGATGCGGATAAGCATGCAATATTGCAGCGGACTTGGCATCACAGCGTAACTCGACTTTTTCGGTCAAATAGCGTTCGGCCAACAAAGGTAAAACTTGTGCCGCGATGCCTTCGGCGACTACCAAAGTTTCCATAGTATTGCAGGTGCCGTAGCGATGACATTTGGCATTAAAACCAATCGCGACAGCTTTTTGGATATCCGCTTTATCATCAATATACACATGACAAATGCCATCCAGATGTTTAATCATCGGCACAGTCGCCTCGCGCATCAAGCGCTCAATCAAACTCTTGCCACCACGCGGCACGATCACATCAACGTACTCTGGCATGGTGATGAGCGCACCGACCGCTGCGCGATCCGTGGTGTCGACCACTTGCACCGCTTGCTCAGGCAAACCGGCTGCGCGCAAGCCTTCTTTGACCAAATTTGCCAAGGCACGATTGCAATGGATGGCCTCAGAGCCGCCACGCAAAATCGTCGCATTGCCGCTCTTAATGCACAAACCAGCTGCATCAACGGTGACGTTAGGGCGTGCCTCATAAATGATACCAATCACACCGAGCGGCACCCGCATTTGTCCAACTTGTATGCCGGATGGGCGATACTTCATATTTGAGATTTCACCAATCGGATCGGATAAGCGCGTGATTTGCTCCAAGCCTTCAGCCATGGTGGCGATGGCTTTATCACTGAGCGCCAGACGATCTAACATGGCGGCTTCCATACCTGCAGCTTTGGCTGCGGCTAAATCAAGTTCATTCGCTGCGCGTAGACTTGGTGCTTCACGGCGAATCGCTGTTGCGATTGCGAGCAAAGCTTGATTTTTTGTTGCCGTGTCGGCCTTCGCCATCGCACGCGAAGCAGCGCGGGCTTGCTGACCTAGCGTTTGCATGTAGCCTTGAATATTGTCGATAGTTAGATGTTGAGTCGTCATATGTCGAACCTGATTTTTAGGTGATTTTTAGCGTTCTTCGTGGCAAAGATTCACAAAATTGTAGAACGGGTGCGACCCGCGCCGCCAGCACATCAAGCACCTAAGCAGCGCGGGTT
This sequence comes from uncultured Burkholderiaceae bacterium, assembly GCA_964465175.1. Taxonomy (GTDB): domain Bacteria; phylum Pseudomonadota; class Gammaproteobacteria; order Burkholderiales; family Burkholderiaceae_D; genus Undibacterium. The sequence goes on from CAYXJI010000537.1 coordinate 1,625, forward strand.
GCACCCGCCCTACGAGACTTTATGTCTTTGCCCCCTCCTTTTTTTAAATTGCGTGGGAAGGGATAAAACCTCAAGGGCGTAATTATTCACTCTTGAGCGAACGACGAATTTTTATCACCAATTTTTTTATGGTGAATTGTGGAAAAAGATAATCGTTTCAAAACCATAAGTGCGTTTTGAAGCTGAGAGTGATCGCAAGCCCTTGAGAACATCAATGTGTTTGCCGCGTTTTAACAAGCTCGTATCCGAACACTTGTGATTATCTGCTCCACGAGCTAGCTCTGTATTGAGCCTTGGTATTTTAATTGAGTTTTGATTGAATTTTGAATGAATTTTGAATGAATTTTGAATGTTTAGGAGAATTTGAAT
>CAYXJI010000538.1:0-1993 GCA_964465175.1 uncultured Burkholderiaceae bacterium
TAGACAACACCGGCATACGTATCAAAGTGCCAGAAAATCGTTCCAGTAACAAGCGCATCGATATCGATGGCAGCGGCTGGAAGGCAATAGATGAGAACCAAGAAAAGCTGAGCGACAAAATTGAAGAGTCGGTCGCTAGCTTACCAAGCAATTCAGCAAACAATTCCAAAGAAGCAGAGTTACCAGGTATCACCTTTGGCAAAGATGATGTCCACATCAAATTACCAAAAGAATTAGCGAGAGAAATTCGTGCGGAAATGGAAAGAGCCGCCGCCGATGCCGCTGCAGAAGCTAGTGATGAAGAGAAAACCAAGTCCTCACGTTGGTTTCAAAATTTTGTCTTGCTACTCGTATTTGGTTTATTTGGGATGAAGGCGCTGCTTGGAGGAAAAGTACGGGCAGAAGAAAAAGCCAAAGAAGCCAATGCCAGCGCAGAACGCGAAGCCTTATTACGCCAAGTCAGTGAAGCACAAATGCAAATGATGCAAGCACAAGTCGAACCCCATTTTCTATTCAATACCTTGGCTTCTGTGGAATATTTAATCGAGACCGACCCGCCACGAGCGGCAAAAATGCAAAGAAGTCTGATTGCCTATTTGCGCGCAGTCCTGCCCCAGATGCGCGAAAATGCCGCGAAAACTAATTTAGGTCGCGAAGCAGATATGGTAAAAGCCTATTTGGAGTTATTGAAAATGCGCATGGAAGAACGATTAAACATCGATTTCATCATGCCAGATAGTCTACGCAACGCCTCTTTCCCCCCCATGATGCTACAGTCTTTGGTGGAAAACGCAATCAAACATGGCTTAGAAGTCAAAGCAGAAGGTGGCACTTTGCAATTTCGCGCCGAAATTTTACAGAACCGCTTATCAGTGACAGTGCGTGACGATGGCTTAGGATTCGGCGCCGTCGCCAGTAATGGCACCGGACTAGGATTACAAAACATACGCGAACGCTTAAAACTCATCTACAAAGATAAAGCACAAATAATAATTTCCCCTAACCAACCTAGTGGCGTCTGCGTTACCATAGAGATTCCTTACGAAATCGCAAAATAGATCGTACTCAAATTCATTCTGTGAGCGATAGACCATCCACCACCACTTCATGAGACGAGAAGAGAAAAATGCCCACAGCAATTATCGCCGATGATGAAAGACTAATGCGCGACCAATTACGTTCGCGCTTAGCGCAAGTCTGGCCAGAATTAGAAATAGTTGGAGAAGCAAAAAATGGAGAAGAGGCAATACAGCTAGTTGATTCGCACCATCCCGATCTGGCCTTTTTGGACATCCGCATGCCTGCAAAAACTGGCTTAGAAGCGGCCAAAGAAATCGGCACCAAGGCACATATCGTTTTCATCACGGCCTACGACCAATATGCCGTAGAAGCCTTTGATCAAGGCGCAGTCGACTACGTGCTAAAACCCGCTGACATCGAGCGCCTGAGCAAAACAGTTGAGCGCTTAAAAGCACGCTTAACAACCGCGACTGAGCCCAATGACATGAGCAATATGTTGGCACAATTAGCCAAGCAACTTGGCATCACCCCAAAAGCCAATTATCTACAATGGATACAAGCATCCATAGGACAAGAACTGCGCCTGATTCCCGTTGAAGATATACTTTTTTTTCAGTCGGATGAAAAATACACGCGGGTGCAAACGGCAACTTATGAAGCGCTCATTCGAAAGCCTGTGCGCGACCTCGCTGAAGAGTTAGATCCTCATCTCTTCTGGCAAATTCATCGCTCCACATTAGTCAATTCAAAAGCTATATCTGGCGTAGTACGAGACATGCGCGGACGACACTTAGTGCAAATTAAAGGCCTCACTGAAAAACTCGAGGTGAGTCGCAGCTTTGTGCACCTGTTTAAGCAAATGTAGTTTTACAAACACACCAGATTGAAGGTATATCTATGAAAACACCTATGTTTAACCTAAGGAAACGCAGATTTATTCCTAAATCTTGCGAACGATACTCGAACGCAAAAG
>CAYXJI010000539.1:0-1993 GCA_964465175.1 uncultured Burkholderiaceae bacterium
TCTATCCCCACAGACCTCATTCCGTTGCCGGAGGGGAGTGTTCATACCATTCCATTAGGATTTGCGATGAAAATGGATACACTTTTCGAGATAATTTTCATGCGAATGAGGCGCTAATAGCGAGCTATTAGCAACGAAGCGTAACAAAAATAACCGAAAATGCGCCGTCAGCACGCCAATAGCACCGCAGGTGCGCCGAATGAAAAATCTGGGTTCAATACCACCAAGCCACAGTCATATCATCAAATATTTAGTCGATTCTAGAATGACAAAAGCCCTCAATTTGAGGGCTTTTGTCGAACATGGATAGCACAGAAAATCGTCAGTTATTTCGTGTCAATTTCCGTCGCACGCATACGTGATGCCAGCTTATCTAAGACGCCATTGACATACTTATGTCCATCTTGACCACCGAATGATTTGGTCAGCTCAACCGCTTCGTTAATCACGACTCGATACGGGATTTCAATATGGTTTTTCAGCTCATAAGTACCAATCAATAAGGCCGCATGTTCAATCGGCGACAACTCTGCAATACCACGGTCGATAAATGGCGCGAACGCTTCACGTAACTGTATCGATTGATTAATTGCGCCATGCAATAAGGCATCAAAGTGTTCGCGATCCGCCTTATCAAAACCATGCGCTTCACGAATATGCGCATCGATTACGCCTGAATCTTCGTTATTGAGTAACCATTGATAAATCCCTTGCAAGGCAAACTCACGTGCGCGATGGCGCGGTGAACGGTTTTTGCTCGGATTTGCGTGTTGGGTAGTGGTTGTCATGCTAGTTCCTATCTCTGTACTTGCTATCTTTGATGCGGACTCTTTTTTAAACAAGCCCGCACACATTTACTCTTGTTCGTAATGGATATCGTCGGTCGCTTCTGCCAGCTCGTCTAAGGCCAAGGTTAAATTCGCCATTTCTACTGCGACACGAGCAGCATCCGCACCTTTTTCACGCATACGAACCTCGGCTTGCTCGTCATTTTCGGTCGTCAAAATTGCGTTGGCAATCGGAATGCCTGCATCCAGTGCAACACGCGTAATACCAGCGCCAGATTCATTTGATACCAATTCAAAATGATAGGTCTCGCCACGGATCACCGCACCTAAAGCGATCAATGCGTCGAATTGATGCGTAGCAGCCAATTTTTGCAAAGCCAACGGCACTTCCAATGCACCAGGCACGGTCACATGCAAAATATCCTCGTTCATCACACCCAGCCGGCTCAATTCTTGCAAGCAAGCGCCTAACAAGCCAGCCCCAATATTTTCATTAAAGCGTGCTTGAACAATACCAACTCTGACGCCCGCGCCATCTAAATTTGATTCGTAATGTCCAACTGTCATTTTATTTCCCTTTCAACCCGTGAACCGAGTGTATTTATTTCTCGTTTTTTATTCAACCAATAGAACGAGACTAGTTATTTTGCTTTAGGACTATCCATATAGCCAGTTACTTCCAAATTAAAACCCGTCATTGACGGCATCTTACGCGGATTGGCCAACAAACGCATGCGTCCTACCCCGACATCTTTTAAAATCTGCGCCCCAATACCATAAGTGCGCAAATCCATGCGTGCGGCGCGGCCTTGCGGACGTTTTTCTGGCGTATCCAAAGCAGTAAATTGCGAAAATAATTGCTCGGCAGTTTCTTCGCAATTGAGCAACACCATAACGCCATTATCTGAGGCTTTAATCGCTTCTAATGCGCTAGCAATACTCCACGAATGAGTAGAAATTTGGCTTTCTAACAAATCCAAAATTGAGACCGGTTGATGAACGCGCACCAAGGCTTCTTGATCACTAGTCACCTTGCCATGAACCAAGGCTAAATGTGCAGAATTACTTGGCAAATCTCGGTAGACAATTGCGTTAAACGTGCCATGTACCGTTTGCATCTCACGCTCTGCCACGCGCTGTACCATGCTTTCATTTTGGCTACGGTAACGAATCAAATCGGCAATCGTGCCGACCTTTAAACCATG
>CAYXJI010000540.1:0-1971 GCA_964465175.1 uncultured Burkholderiaceae bacterium
ACTAAAACTGTTGTTATTAATGCTGGCCAGCAGGGTTTCTTGCACGGCATCTTCCGCGTGCACGGTGTTTCTGAGTTGAAGCAAAGCGAAGCGCTGTAAGGCAGGGCGCATCACTTCTAGTTGTTGATGTAATTCCGCAATGTGGGACATGAATAAAAATACCTGATTCGGTTTTAATGAGTACCGCTTTTGCCTGTAAAATCTCGGCTAAGTTTACGATTCTTCACAGGATACCCTTAATATGAGCATTACCACAAACATCCCTCACGAAACTTCTGACCATTTAGCAGGCGTAGAGCCGGAGATTAAAGCCGAAATTTTGGCTGAAGCCTTGCCCTATATTCGTAAATTCCACGGCAAAACGATCGTCGTAAAATACGGCGGCAATGCCATGACCGAAGAACGTCTGAAGCACGGCTTTGCACGTGACGTGATTTTACTCAAGTTGGTCGGCATGAACCCTGTGGTGGTACACGGCGGCGGTCCACAAATTGACAATGCGTTAAAGAAAGTCGGCAAGCAAGGCACTTTCATTCAAGGTATGCGTATCACGGACGAAGAAACCATGGAAGTGGTGGAATGGGTCTTGGGCGGTGAAGTCCAACAAGATATCGTGATGTTGATCAATCATTACGGCGGTCAAGCAGTCGGTTTGACAGGCAAAGACGGTGGCCTAATCCGCGCCCGCAAAATGAAAATGCCAGACCGCGAAAACCCAGGCGAATTCCTAGACATCGGTTTCGTCGGCGAAATCGACGCGATCAATCCAGCGGTCGTCAAAGCCCTGCAAGACGATGCCTTTATCCCTATCATCTCACCGATAGGTTTCGGCGAAGACGGCCAAGCCTACAACATCAACGCCGACTTGGTCGCAGGCAAAATCGCCGAAATCCTGAAAGCCGAAAAGCTGATCATGATGACGAACATCCCCGGCGTGCTAGACAAACAAGGCAACTTGGTCACCGACTTATCCGCCAGAGAAATCGACGAAATGTTCGCAGACGGCACAATCTCCGGCGGCATGTTGCCAAAAATTTCCTCCGCTTTGGACGCTGCGAAATCAGGTGTGAATACAGTGCATATTATCGACGGCCGCATTCCGCATTCTTTGTTGTTAGAGATTTTGACTGAGCAGGCTTTTGGTACGATGATTCGTTCGCACTAAAAAATTAACCTCACTCTTCGAATTCTGGGGAGCATTGCGTTTATGGGTGGATTTATAGAATGTCTGAATATGTGATTCCTGCATCAAAACAAAAGTATATTGAAGAAAACTTTTTTCAATGGTCTTTTGGTAAAGCCGATGATTTTCGTCCTGAAAAGGAAGTGGTCTTAAGGCTTTCACATCCTGCAGAACTTCACTACCTCGCTCACATCTACAATTGGGATGATGGTTCGTTGGTTCTTGAATGGATACTCGAGAGTCCATTATGCGCTAGGTCTACAGCCAACTTGCTGTTTTGGCGTTCTGCGCCCGATTGGTATTTGAAGTTTGATATTGATGATTTGGACAGCTGCCCGTCTTACAATCAAGATGGTTTTCGCGTGATTCAGAAAGTCGTTTCAAAGTATTTGAAAAACGAATTTAGCGATTATCAAATCGACTTTGATCCAGAAAATGAAATTGAAGAGATCACTTCAACGAGTCCGAAATGGGAAATTCCACGAGGAGTATTCGATAAGATTGATGGAGCTACCATCATGCTTAAAGATTTGTAGTGTAAGACGAAGTGAACTTCGAGCGACCTAGCTCTCAATGATGTTCATGTGGTTAGCCGGTCAGGTTGATCCATCGGTTTTCCCGCATGTGACACTGCCAATTGTGCGGGACAGAAATGGGAAAAAGAGAGTCAGATGTCTGAGCGAAGCGAGTTTCTGACTCTCCCCATTTTTGTCTTGCACAATTGGGAACCCGAAGGGCAGTGACGCCTGCGTCGCCTTTTTTGGGTTACCTTTTTTGGCGAAGCAAAA
>CAYXJI010000541.1:0-1960 GCA_964465175.1 uncultured Burkholderiaceae bacterium
GGAGGAAACCGCAGGCTCAGGTGTGAAGGTAATTCTTGAGATGGTAGCGGGAAAATACCTGTCAAAGAATATCGACAGTTTGGCTGATGATGGTCGTTTGCTCATTATTTCACTCATGGGTGGCGCTAAAGCCGAGTTGGATTTGGCTCAGGTGTTGCGTCGTCGCTTGCATATTACGGGCTCGACTCTACGGCCTCGTTCGGTCGAATTTAAGGCTTCGATCGCTCGGGCGTTGCGGGAGAGGGTGTGGCCTCTGCTGGAAAATGCTGCGATCAAGCCTGTGGTGCATCAGGTCTTTCCTTTGGTCGGAGCAAGTCATGCTCATGTCATGATGGAGGCGAGTCAGCATATGGGTAAGTTGGTGTTGGCGTTGTAATGCTGTGAATCTGTGTTGGGTGTGTTGCTTGCGGTGCTGAACTTTGTGTGGATTTTGTTAGTTTTTTAGTGGAGGTGCGCTTTTTTGCTGGGAAAGTACTCATCGATTTTACTCTTTTGGCTGTAAAATTGACCCCCTAAGCTCTGGCGCGATACAATAGAGGGTTAATTAAATTTTGAATCTTATGGCACAACAGCGACGCACTTTAATAGCCGGTAATTGGAAAATGAACGGCCAGCTCACTGCAAATTCTGCCTTGTTGGGCGATTTGCTTGCGACACCTCTTGAATCCACTTGTGAGATCTTGGTTTGCGTGCCGAGCGTTTATCTCGCGCAATGTGAAGCTTTGTTGCAGCGAACGCCAATTGCGTACGGCGCGCAAGATGTCTCTGCACATCAATCCGGTGCCTATACAGGCGAAGTTTCACCGGCAATGTTGGCGGATTTTTCATGTAAGTATGTGATTGTCGGGCATTCCGAGCGCCGTGCTTATCATCATGAGTCGGATGAGTTGGTGGCGCAAAAAGCCTTGCAGGCTTTGCGTTCGAGTATTTGTCCAATTGTTTGTGTGGGCGAGACTTTAGAGCAGCGCGAGGCGGGTAGAACGAATGAGATAGTCGTTACACAATTGCGTGCGGTAATGGATGTTTTGGATGATGGTGCATTGGCGCGTATCGTTGTGGCCTACGAGCCAGTATGGGCGATAGGGACGGGTAAAACTGCTACTCCTGAAATGGCACAAGAAGTGCATGCAGTGCTGCGTGCAACCTTGGCTGAGCGTAGCGAATTTGCAGCAGATAAAGTGCGAATTTTGTATGGTGGTAGTATGAAGCCGGATAACGCGAAAGAACTGCTGGCGATGCCGGACATTGACGGTGGTTTAATTGGTGGGGCGTCTTTGAAGGCAGTGGATTTTTTAGCGATTGTGGCGGCTGCGTAAGTTTGAAAATGGTTTTTGATTTTGAGTGGTTTGGGCAATTTCGGAAGTCGCATTAAATTTCCGAATATGTTTTGTAAGAGATTAATTTTGATTGGGTGTTTTAAATGAATAGTTCTTTGACGACTTTGGTAGTGATTGTACAGGTGATTTCTGCATTGATTATTGTTGGTTTGGTGTTGCTGCAGCATGGTAAGGGTGCAGATATGGGGGCATCTTTTGGTTCTGGTGCTTCTGGTAGTTTGTTCGGTGCGACGGGTTCTTCTAACTTTCTTTCTAAGTCTACCGGTGTTGCTGTTGCGGTGTTTTTTATTGCGACTTTGATTTTGACTTCTTTTGGTGCAAATAAGGCGCCAGCGGTTGGTGTGATGGAAAATTTGTCTGCGATAAAAACGCAGCCTGCTAGCGCATCCGTAGTGGCGCCTGTGGTAGTGCCTGCAGGCGCGGCTGCATCAGCTGCTTCTGTTGCGGCAAGTCAAACGACTGAAATTCCTAAATAAATGATATAAATCAGTTTGCTTGGTAAAAAAGTCTTGAATTGCTGCAATTGTGCGTTGAACAATTGCGGTGAATGGAGTAAAATGCTGGGCTTGTGCCGACGTGGTGAAATTGGTAGACACGCTATCTTGAGGGGGTAGTGGCGAAAG
>CAYXJI010000542.1:0-585 GCA_964465175.1 uncultured Burkholderiaceae bacterium
CTTGAAGACGAAACCTGAGAATGGTTCTTCAGTTGGTTCTACTGTACGAATAGTGGCATTGCGTTCGCGTGGTGCTGGCGCCCAATCGAGCAGTGCGTTCAAGATTTCACGTACACCGAAGTTGTTAATTGCCGAACCGAAAAATACCGGTGTTTGTGTGCCGGTTAACACCGCTTCTAAATCGAAAGGATGCGACGCGCCATGCACCAATTCGACTTCCATTTTTAATTGTTCGATTTCTAGTGGGAATAATTCTGCAAGGCGTGGATTGTCGATACCTTTGACGACTTCAAATTCTTGATCGGCACGTTCACTACCAGGTGTGAACAACATGATCTCGTCTTTTAGGATGTGATACACACCACGGAAAGTCTTACCCATGCCGATAGGCCAGGTGACAGGCGAGCAATCAATCTTTAAGACCGATTCCAACTCATCCAATAATTCCAAAGGATCGCGGGTTTCACGGTCCATTTTGTTGACGAAGCTGATAATTGGCGTATTGCGCATACGGCAAACATTCAACAGCTTGATCGTTTGTTCTTCCACACCTTTGGCGGCATCAATCACCATTAAGGCGGAGTC
>CAYXJI010000542.1:595-1960 GCA_964465175.1 uncultured Burkholderiaceae bacterium
AAAAGTCTTGGTGACCAGGTGTGTCAAGCAGATTGACCACGTGATCACGATATTCAAACTGCATGACCGACGACGCCACCGAGATACCGCGTTGCTTTTCAATTTCCATCCAGTCAGATGTCGCATGGCGACCGCTCTTACGTGCTTTGACCGTGCCTGCTAACTGAATCGCGCCCGAGAACATCAAGAGTTTTTCGGTGAGCGTGGTTTTACCAGCATCCGGGTGAGAAATAATGCCAAAGGTACGACGACGCGCAACTTCTTTGCGGATCAGGTCGGTAGAGACTTTTTTAATGGCAACGCTGTCTAGCTCGTCGTTGCTTTCTGGAGTGCTGGTGATATCGGTCATTGCGGGAGTTCTGTAGTAGAAATTAACCGCGCATTTTAACATGCTGACCTAGCGGCTTCTTATTTTTGCGTGGGCAGAATGAAGCGAACTGCTAGCTTTTAGTGATAATTAACTACTATCAGCTTCGCTTTTCATGATAAACAATCGAAGCTGATAGTTTTTTTACACATTCAATGTGTGACAAGTTGACTCTTAAAATTCCACCACAGAGCGTATCGATTCACCGCTCTTCATCAAATCAAAGCCTTCATTAATTCTCTCCAAAGGCAATTTGTGCGTAATCAAATCATCGATATTCAGTTTGCCTTCCATGTACCAATCGACGATCTTTGGTACGTCAGTACGACCACGTGCGCCGCCGAATGCGGAACCTTTCCATACTCGACCTGTGACTAATTGGAATGGACGGGTACTGATCTCTTGACCAGCAGCAGCGACGCCGATGATGATGGATTGACCCCAGCCCTTGTGACAGCATTCAAGAGATTGGCGCATGGTCGTGGTATTGCCTATGCATTCAAAACTGTAATCAGCACCATCATCGGTCAAGCCGATGATGGCATCAACAACATTGCCGACGTCTTTCGGATTGATGAAATGCGTCATGCCGAATTTGCGTGCCATGCTTTCGCGAGCTGGATTGATATCAACACCGATGATCTTATTTGCACCAACCATGCGTGCTGCTTGAATCACGTTTAAACCAATACCGCCTAGGCCAAAAACCACGACATTGGCGCCAGCTTCCACTTTTGCTGTGAACAAGACAGCACCTACGCCTGTCGTTACGCCACAACCGATATAGCAAACTTTATCGAATGGTGCGTCTTCACGGATCTTTGCTAGTGCGATTTCTGGCACCACGATGTAGTTGGAAAACGTCGACGTACCCATGTAATGGAAAATCGGTTTTCCATTTTTGGAAAAACGCGACGTTCCATCCGGCATCAAGCCTTTCCCCTGAGTGACGCGAATGCTCTGGCAGAGGTTAGTTTTACCCGACTTACAAAATCTAC
>CAYXJI010000543.1:0-1956 GCA_964465175.1 uncultured Burkholderiaceae bacterium
TTTTACACCTATGCCTTTGGCCGATCATTTTGCTTTTTCTCCTGATTTATTTAAGTCGATTGATGCTGAAATCATTCTTATCACAGAGAAGGATGCAGTAAAATGTCGCCAAATTGCGGAGCTGCGTGATGATCCTCGTATCTGGCTGGTGTCCGTATCTGCTGAGTTAGACGCAGAATTTAAAGAACAGTTGCTCAAGTTACTCAGCTTAACTTCGGAGAAAAAACATGGATGCACGTCTACTTGACGTACTGGTTTGCCCTTTGTGTAAAGGACCTTTGGTCTACGACAAAGCTGCGCAAGAATTAATTTGCAAAGCGGATCGTTTGGCCTTTCCGATTCGCGATGGGATTCCCATTATGTGGGAAGATCAGGCGCGCGTGCTTGATGCTGAGTCGAAATAAGGCGCATTGATCCTATGAGTTTTGTTGCTATCGTCCCAGCCCGTTTGGCATCGACCCGCCTACCGAATAAGCCGCTGGCGGATATTGGTGGCAAACCTATGGTGGTGCGCACCGCCGAGCGTGCGCTGTTATCTGGTGCTGCACAAGTGGTAGTCGCCACGGATCATGCGGATATTGTTGCTGCTTGTCGCGAGCACGGGATTGCCGTGCAAATGACGCGCAGTGATCATCCTTCTGGTACCGACAGAATTGCTGAGGTGGCCGCTGCGATGGGTTTAGCGCAGGATGCTGTGGTCGTCAATGTGCAGGGCGACGAGCCCTTGATTGATCCTGCCTTGATTGCCGCCACTGCTGCTTTAGTGAATACACAAACGCCGATGGCAACGGCGGCGCATGCGATTCATGCTGTACAGGATTTATTTAATCCCAATGTGGTCAAAGTCGTGCTCGATAAATTAGGCCGCGCCTTGTATTTTTCGCGCGCCACCATGCCGTGGGCGCGCGATGCATTCGCCTTGAGTCAAGAGGCGATTCCTGAGGGATACAGCGCTTTAAGACATATCGGGTTGTATGCCTACCAAAATCAATTTTTGCAAACCTATCCGAATTTAGCGATTTCGCCGCTAGAGCAAATCGAGGCCTTGGAACAGTTACGAGTTTTATGGAATGGCATATCGATTGCCGTCCATGTGACAGCAAGTAGTCCAGCTGCCGGCGTTGATACACTGGAGGATTTGCAACGTGTAAGGGGATTTTTTTAAGCTTCCTATAAAAATCCATGGTGTTGCCTCTTGAAAGCGTTTCAAGCGGAAAAATCTGTGGTAAATTTCGTAGAGAATAAAATGTATGACGGCGACTTAGCTCGCTTCAATAAAAAACATCTGCCTTATTTCAAGAATTATTAAGCATCACGATGCTCTGCGATTTTTTATTCGCAGAGCGCATAGAATATTAAACTCGTCTAGGAAATAAAAATGCGTCTTATTTTGTTGGGAGCACCCGGAGCTGGCAAGGGCACGCAAGCCAATTACATTAAGGAAAAATTTGGTATTCCACAAATCTCTACTGGAGACATGCTACGTGCAGCGGTGAAAGCCGGAACACCGTTAGGCGTGGAAGCAAAAAAAGTCATGGATGCCGGCGGACTGGTATCCGATGACATCATCATCGGTTTGGTCAAAGAACGTTTGAAACAAGACGATTGCGCCAACGGTTATTTGTTTGACGGTTTTCCAAGAACGACACCGCAAGCCGATGCGATGAAAGATGCAGGCGTTGCGATTGATTATGTATTGGAAATCGATGTGCCAGACAGCGCGATCATTGAGCGTATGAGTGGTCGCCGTGTGCACCAAGGCTCTGGTCGTACTTACCACGTTAAATTTAATCCACCCAAAGTCGAAGGCAAAGACGATGAAACAGGTGAAGAATTAGTGCAACGTGATGATGATAAAGAAGAGACCGTGCAAAAGCGTTTAGCGGTCTTTCATAACCAAACCGAAGTGCTAGTGACTTACTATGGTGATTGGGCAAAATCTGGCAATCCAGGTGC
>CAYXJI010000544.1:0-1955 GCA_964465175.1 uncultured Burkholderiaceae bacterium
GCCGCCTAAAATAAAGCAATTATTTGGCTTACGGGTTGTTCAAAATAAGTTAAAATTAAATTTGGCAATAATCCAAATAAAATTACGAGAATTGCGATGGTGCCAAGCGAGACAAATTCGATCGCATTAAGGTCTTTTAATGATTCAATTTTAACATTAACAATTTCGCCAAATAAAACGCGTTTATAAAGCCATAACATGTAGCATGCGCCAAGAATTACGCCGACTGCAGAAAGAATCGCGGTAATTTTGCTTGCTTGAAATGTTCCTAAAATTGCTAAAAATTCGCCGACGAAACCGCTAGTTCCAGGAAGTCCGACTGATCCCATGGTAAAGATCATCGCCAAAAATGCGAAATTTGGCATTTTGTTAACGATGCCGCCCATTTCCGCGATTTGCTTGGTGTGAAGGCGATCGTAAACTACGCCAACGCACATGAATAATGCTGCAGAAACAAGTCCGTGGCTGATCATTTGCATGATTGCGCCGTCAATTCCTTGGCGCGTTAAGCTGAAAATTCCCATCGTTACAAAGCCCATGTGAGCAATCGAAGAATACGCGACCAACTTCTTCATATCTTTTTGCACCAATGCCACCAAGCCGATATAGATCACGGCAATTAAAGACAAAGTGATCATCATGCCGGACAAATAGTGACTCGCATCTGGCGCGATCGGCAAAGAGAAACGTAGGAAGCCATAAGCACCCAATTTCAACATAATCGCAGCCAACACTACAGAACCACCAGTAGGTGCTTCGACGTGGGCATCTGGCAACCACGTATGCACAGGCCACATTGGTACTTTCACCGCAAACGCCATCAAGAAGGCGACGAACAACATAATTTGTTCGTGCAGTGTCAATGGCAATTGGTGCCAAGTCTGAATGCTGAATGAGCTTTCTGATTTCCGGTACAAGTAAATGATCGCGACTAGTGTCAGCAAAGAGCCCATCAAGGTGTAGAGAAAAAATTTGAACGCGGCATAAACTCGATTTGGACCACCCCAGACGCCAACAATGATGTACATAGGAATCAAAGTCGCTTCGAAAAACACGTAGAACAGCAAGCCATCGGTTGCACAGAAAACCCCGATCATCAAACCGGACAAGATCAAAAAAGCACCCATGTATTGACCGACGTTTTTTTCTATGACTTCCCATGCTGCGATCACGACGATGACTGTGATGAATGCAGTCAGAGGCACCAACCACATAGAAATGCCATCGACACCTAAAGCATAAAAGGCATTAAAACGTGAAATCCAAGAAATGCTTTCAACAAATTGCATGCCATGTGCGCTGTTATTGAATCCGTCGACAATAGGCAGCGTGACGGCAAAGCTCAGCAGCGAACCGATCAATGCAAGGATGCGAACAAAACCAGGGTTCTTATCGCGCCCAAGAGCTAATACAACAATACCAAATGCGATTGGCAACCAAATCGACAGGCTTAATAATGGAGAGTTTGACAGCATCATGATTATCTTATTATGGTCATTTATTTAGCAAACGGGAGAGGCATGAAATAAATCAAGAAGCCCAATACACCCAAAATCATTACCAGTGCGTAGTGGTAGATGAAACCAGTTTGGAACAAGCGAACCAATTTGGAAAACAAACCCACCAACTTCGCACTACCATTCACGATCAAACCATCGATCAAACCTTTATCACCGATATTCCACAAACCACCGCCTAGCAAACGCGCACCGCCTGCAAATACGATTTCGTTGAATCTATCCATATAATATTTATTGTCGAGCAAAGTATAGATCGCGCTGAATTTTTGCTTGATCATCGTTGGAATCGCTGGCTTCACCATGTAGAAGAAGTAAGACAATGCCACACCAGCCAAAGCCACCCAGAACGGTAGCGTCGTCAGGGCGTGAATACCCATAGCCTGCCAACCGTGGAAGTCTTCTTTCAGCTCACCCATCGCGTGATGCGCATGATGA
>CAYXJI010000545.1:0-1953 GCA_964465175.1 uncultured Burkholderiaceae bacterium
AATTCAAGCCTTTAACCAAGACCGTGCACCAGCGTCCTTTGCTGATGATCCCGCCATGCATCAATAAATATTATATTTTGGATTTGCAACCTGAGAATTCTCTTGTGCGCTACGCAGTTGAGCAAGGCCATACCGTGTTTTTGGTGTCCTGGGCAAATCCTGTCGAATCCTTGCGTGATGTGTCGTTGGATGACTATATCGAACAAGGAGCCATCAAAGCGATTTCCGTGGTTCAAGATATCAGCAAACAAGACAAGATCAATGCCTTCGGATTCTGCGTTGGTGGCACGATATTATCGACAGCTCTGGCTGTATTGGCGGATCGCGCTATCCATCCTGTGAGTAGCTTAACTTTGTTGACGACCCTTTTGGATTTTAGCGATACGGGCGTGCTCGATGTCTTCGTTGACGAACTGCAAGTTAGTATGCGGGAGCAAACTTTAGGGCAGGGTGGCCTGATGCCTGGACGTGATTTGGCCAGTACGTTTTCTAGTTTGAGGCCAAATGATTTGGTCTGGAACTATGTGCAGTCCAATTACTTGAAGGGACAGAAACCGCCAGCCTTCGATCTTTTATATTGGAATTCCGATAGCACCAATTTACCTGGCCCCATGTTCTGCTGGTATTTGCGCAACTCTTATCTAGAAAATAGTCTGAAGGTCCCAAATAAATTGACGGTTGCTGGAAACTCCGTGAATCTGTCGAAAATCGATGCCCCCGTGTTTATCTATGGCTCTAGAGAGGACCATATTGTGCCTTGGCAAGCTGCCTATGCGTCGACCGCTTTATTAAATCCTAAAAAGAAAACACGGAACCGTTTTGTCTTGGGCGCTTCAGGTCATATTGCTGGGGTCATTAATCCCGCTTCAAAAAATAAACGTAATTATTGGGCCAATGAAAAAATTGGGGACGATCCTCAACAATGGTTCGAGGGCGCGCAAGAAAATCCGGGTAGCTGGTGGCCGGAATGGGCACAGTTTTTGTCAGAACATGGTGGAAAGATGGTGAAAGCTCCCCTGAAATCAGGCAATGTAGTTTATAGTGAGATCGAGCCTGCGCCGGGACGCTATGTGAAGGTTCGCGCTGATTAATTCAGTGTGAAGATAAAGTATTAGTGGTGGACCACGTTTGCAATTAGGTTCAAATTTTGTAGCAACAAACTTAGCCGTAAATTTACTAAAAACTCTGGAGATTAAGTATGTCAAAGCGAATTGCTTATGTAACTGGTGGTATGGGTGGTATTGGAACTCCAATTTGCAAACGCTTATGCAAAGATGGTTATATCGTCGTTGCGGGTTGCGGTCCTAATTCGCCACGCAAAGATAAATGGTTAGCCGATATGCGTGCTGAAGGATTCGAAGTTCATGCCTCTGAAGGTAATGTCTCCGATTGGGAATCAACCCGTGCCGCATTTGAAAAAGTGCGTACCGAGATCGGCGAGGTCGATGTTTTGGTTAACAATGCAGGTATCACACGCGACGGTCAATTCCGCAAAATGAGTAAAGCGGATTGGGATGCGGTGATCGATACGAATTTGAATTCCTTGTTCAATGTCACGAAACAAGTAATTGAAAGCATGGTTGATCGTGGTTGGGGACGTATTATTAATATTTCTTCGGTCAATGGTCAAAAAGGTCAATTCGGTCAAACCAATTACTCCACGGCGAAAGCCGGCATTCATGGTTTCTCTATGGCTTTGGCACAAGAAGTCGCTACCAAAGGCGTGACCGTGAATACAGTCTCACCTGGTTACGTTGGTACTGACATGGTGCGCGCGATTCGTCCCGATGTCTTGGAAAAGATCGTTGCTGGCATTCCGGTAAAACGCTTGGCAGAGCCTGAAGAAATCGCGTCTATCGTGGCGTGGATTGCATCCGATGAAGGTGGTTATGCCACGGGTTCGGACTTCTCAATCAACGGTGGCTTACATATGGGCTAAATACGGGCTAAATA
>CAYXJI010000546.1:0-1936 GCA_964465175.1 uncultured Burkholderiaceae bacterium
CAACAAACGTGCTTTCGCGGCTTCATCGGCACGACTCAATTTACCAAACAGATCTAGCTCATAGGCTGCACTCAAACCAAATTGGTAATTCTCTGCAACCAGCTTGGCATTAGCAGGTAACTTGCCAGAGTTTTCACTGGTGCGAGAACGGCTCATCGCCAAGTTCGCATCGACGGATGGAAAGCGATTTGCCAGCGCAATTCCTGCTGTCGCTTTCGCTTCATCTATACGCGCAGTCGCAATCAATAGATCTTGATTTCGTTTAAGCGCATCGTCAATCAACTGATCGAGGACTGGATCTTGCAAGCCTTTCCACCAGTTCTTTAATGCCGCATTTTGTGCATTAGAAGTTTGAACAGCTTTCGGCAAATCCAACTGCGGACGTTGATAGTCGGGACCAACAGAAATACATCCGGCCAAAGTTAAACTTAACACCAGCGGCAACATTTTCAAGCTGGCGCTTTGAGGAAAAATCTTCCTTAATTTCATGATTTCACCTCATTATTTTCTTTCGCTGCATCTGTACTTTTCACATCCTTTTCCACTTTTCTAAACGGATTTTCAAATGGGTCGTTTGCGTATTTATGTTCAGGATGATCAAAGTCAGTATCTAAAGTTTTGAAGCGACGGTCATAGATCAATTTGAAGAACAAAGGCACGAGGAAAATCGCTAAGAACGTCGCTGCGATCATGCCGCCCAAAACACCGGTTCCCAATGATTGACGTGCAGCAGCACCAGCGCCACTAGAGAACGCGAGCGGCACCACGCCTAAAATGAATGCCAAAGAGGTCATCAAAATAGGACGGAAACGTAATCGAGCTGCCTCCAATGCTGCAGCCACCGGCGCGTAACCTTCGTGCACTTTCATGACCGCAAACTCCACAATCAAAATCGCGTTTTTCGCCGACAAACCCAGCAAGGTGACAAGACCAATTTGGAAGTACACGTCATTATTAAAGTGGCGCAAATACACCGCCAATAAAGCACCGAAGATACCGAAAGGCATGGCCAACAACACCGAGAATGGCAAAGACCATTTTTCATATTGTGCGGCGAGAATCAAGAAGATCATCAAGACGCCTGCGCCCAATGCTAGACCGCCCGCATTACTACTACGTTTTTCTTGGAACGATGCACCGCCCCAATCGTAAGTCACATCGGCAGGCAAGACATTTTTTGCCGCACGCTCCATCGCGGCGATGGCTTGGCCTGAACTAAAACCAGGTTTGGCATCCCCGAGCAATTTGATCGCTGGCAGCGCATTAAAGCGTTGCACAGAATCAGGGCCAGTAATGAACTTGGTCGTGGTAAAGGCACGGATAGGGATCATCTGACCTGTATTCGAACGCACATACAAATTACCGATATCTTCAGGCTTAGCACGATATTGACCTTCCGCTTGCAATTGCACGGTATACACACGACCATTTTTATTGAAGTCGTTCACATAGTAACTACCCAAAGTTGCGGCTAGCGTATTGTAGACATCGGACAAGACTACGCCCATAGAGCGCGCTTTTTCGTTATCGACGTCGACAAACAATTGGGGTGAATTCGCTTGCCACAAAGTTTTGACACCGGCTAGTTCTGGTTGCTTATTCGCTTCTGCGATCAAGGCAGGTAACAGTCCGGCTAAACGCTTAACGCCACCCTCTCCTTTGTTTTGCAAATAGAATTCAAAACCACCGGTTTGTCCCAAACCTTGAATCGCTGGTGGGCTGAAAAACATAAAGGATTCACCGACTAATTCTTTGGCAGATTTATCGCGCTCATCCCATGGACGCAACGGGAAGAACATCGTCGCAGCAGACGACTTCAATCCGCCACCACCTAAGAAATCCAAACCAATCAAAGCGAATCGCGTGTCAATATTTTTATTCGACTCTAAAGCGGTTTCCATTTGTTTGACCATCATATTAGTGCGCTCTAAAGAAG
>CAYXJI010000547.1:0-1931 GCA_964465175.1 uncultured Burkholderiaceae bacterium
GACAAGCCATACAACGCACCAAAGATTTTCAGGTTTTCACGCGCCGACAGCTCATCGAATAAAGCAAGATCTTGTGGCACCAAGCCGAGTTTCTGTTTTGCTTGATTATGACCAGCACTCATTACCTGCCCAGACAGTTTCACCTGCCCACTATCGGCCTGCAATAGGCCGCAAATAATATTCACCGTACTCGATTTACCAGCACCATTTGGCCCTAGTAAGCCCAATGTTTGTCCCTGACGAACAGAAAACGACACATCATCAACGACTTTGCGCGCCCCAAAAGATTTGTTTAAGTGATGTACTTCAAGCAGAATATCGACCATGCTGTTGACTCCATAAGTAGGCGAAGTGTATTCCGCATCAAGGCATCAAGCGCCATGAGCAGATATCAAGCATTCTCAAGGATAAACAGCACATTGAATAGAACAATTTGCCACAACTTTGGCATGACAAATGTCAGCTTTCGAGTTATCAGCGCTCAAATATAAAATCTCAAGGCGCTACGAAAAAAAACCAGCAATCAAGCTCGTTAATTACTGGTTTTTTGCATTTAGTTATCAAGAACCAACATGCTTACTGAAGTGTTTATGAACGTGAGAGCAAGAAGAACGAGAGAAACATTGCTATTCATAAGCGATCCGGGGAAAAATCATCCCCCTATTTGCCGTTAATTGCAAATCGGCTCGCTTCAGTCACCCATCCTTCACGATTATAGAATTTAGCAAACATGCCCCGATACGGGCCCGACGCGATAGACCAACCATAGGTGTGGCTTTCGGACTGCCCTGTATAAATGGATGTGTACCTAATTTTACATGCTGAAAAATTACCTGCTGGTATAGTAATTTCTTCGATCCCCAGAAACGTCTTTCCCTCAGTACCTTGATATTGGCTAATAGGTTCACCTGTCAGAAAATTCTCTTTGTAATTGATGTAAGATTGAACAGACATTTCATTAATCGCTAGTGTGAAAGGCACGATATAAGCGGGTGAAGTGTAATTTAGGGTATAGCTTTTCTGATTTGTACCTGGTACATAGTTTTCATGAACCCCTCCATATGAAATGTACCCATCTTTACCTACGCTTAAATATTCGGTCACAGGACTTACTGAGTCAGGCTCCCCAGACTGACGTCTAATTTTGGTTGTAATTAAAGCTAAAACAGAATTCCCTTTAAAATTGACCGGACCAGTAACCTTACTCTCGTCAACTGTTGTGGTAAGTCTTTCGGTAAAAGTGCCATCTTCACGCCAGTACCTTTTTGTTTCTATTGTTTCATCAAGAATGGTATTGCCAACCGTGTATAGAGCAGGATTGAAACAATCTATCATCCTACCTGTACCGGAACCCGAGCTGATTTGCAGGTTAAATTCCCTATCTCCAACTTCGATAAGGTTTTTTGCTTTGAGATAATCGGTAGGCGTTACTGCGGCGGTAAGTGCTACTGTTTTACGAATTGAGTCTTCATAAGTGAGGTAAGTAAGACCTTGCTCAAGCGCAAAGTACTTACCAAGCGCTACTTTATTATTAAGTAAAGTAGTCATCCAAGCCCATTCTTTGTCATTTGCGTATTCACGCGCAGCCACCAGCATCACCGCGACTAACCTCTCTTTACTTAAGCCATTCTGTAAGTCTTTTACCCAGTACGCGACATGCGACTCTGGCGGCGCAGTGCTACCAATTCGACCTAAAACATTCTTATAAACCAAACGAACAAAAGCCTCATCATTCATTTTCTCATCATAGCCAGTCACATCTGGGTATTGTTTGGCGACACGATAAAAATTAGCACCAATTTCCTCCAAGGTCGCACCAGCTTTAAAATTATTGATCCAGTAATTTAAGCCGTCCGCATCAGGTACGCGATTAAAAAAAGCGATGTACAAGTCAATCAAGGAATTTAGGTCTTTACCTGCAATCGTTTTCG
>CAYXJI010000548.1:0-1923 GCA_964465175.1 uncultured Burkholderiaceae bacterium
TGTCGTTGGCGTTACCAGTTGCCGCTATCTTGGCATCTCTACTAGCATTATCTCTAGCGAACACGCTACTAGCGCTCGCGCGCTAAATCCCCTTACCCCACAACTTGCGTAGTCTCTCTCCCATGTGTGTCTTGCAAGGGACGGGAAAAGTCTATTCAAGTCAACGAGTTTTACTCGATATTTTCACGCAATCTCATTTACTCTCATTTAATCTAATTATCTTATTTCGGCATTTTTGGAGGCAAACATGGCAGACAAACTCATCATATTCGACACCACCTTACGCGACGGCGAACAATCCCCTGGCGCATCGATGACCAAAGATGAAAAGGTGCGTATTGCGCGTCAACTAGAGCGTTTGAAGGTTGATGTGATCGAGGCTGGATTTGCTGCAGCTTCTCCCGGTGATTTTGAATCGATCAAAGCGATTGCGGCGGCAGTGCGCGAGCCGATTATCTGTTCTTTGTCGCGTGCCAATGATAGGGATATCGCGCGTGCGGCCGAAGCCTTGGAAAAAGCGCAGCGTAAGCGTATTCATACTTTTATCGCGACTTCGCCTTTGCATATGGAAATGAAATTGCGCATGAGTCCCGATCAAGTGGTGGAGCAGGCGATTCAAGCGGTGCGGTATGCGCGCCGATTCACGGATGACGTGGAATTTAGTCCAGAAGACGCCAGTCGTTCTGATTTTGCTTTCCTTTGTCGTGTGATTGAAGCGGTGATTAAAGAGGGGGCGACGACGATTAACTTTGCTGATACCGTTGGTTACGGCGTGCCAGAATTGTATGGCAACACGCTGAAGCGCTTGCGTGAAACCATACCAAATTCCGATAAAGCCATTTGGTCTGTGCATTGTCATAATGATTTGGGTATGGCAGTAGCAAACTCATTGGCCGGTGTCATGATCGGCGGTGCACGTCAAGTGGAGTGTACGATCAATGGCCTCGGCGAGCGCGCTGGGAATACCGCCTTAGAAGAAATTGTGATGGCGGTGCGTACCCGTAAAGATCATTTTAATTTGGATATCGGCATCGATGCCACGCAAATTGTAGCAACCTCAAAAATGGTCTCGCAAATTACAGGCTTTGCAGTACAGCCGAATAAGGCCATTGTCGGTGCCAACGCTTTCGCTCACGCATCAGGCATACACCAAGATGGCATTTTGAAAGCACGCAACACCTATGAAATCATGCGCGCCGAAGATGTGGGTTGGAGTGCCAATAAAATCGTGCTCGGTAAGCTCTCGGGACGGAATGCCTTCAAGCAGCGCTTGCAAGAGCTTGGGATCGCCTTAGAATCAGAGACGGAAATTAACGCTGCCTTCGCCCGCTTTAAAGAATTGGCTGACAAGAAGTCTGAAATCTTTGATGAGGACATTATGTCAGTCGTCGCCGATGAGGAGCATTCGCACGAAGCAGATCACTATCGTTTGGTTTCTATTAGTCAGCATTCCGAAACTGGCGAGCGTTCTTCGGCGGTCGTCGTGATGACTATAGGTGATAGAGAAAAATCCTGTATCGCC
Organism: uncultured Burkholderiaceae bacterium; assembly: GCA_964465175.1. Taxonomy (GTDB): domain Bacteria; phylum Pseudomonadota; class Gammaproteobacteria; order Burkholderiales; family Burkholderiaceae_D; genus Undibacterium. The sequence continues at coordinate 1,523 of CAYXJI010000548.1, forward strand.
CAGGGCAATGGCGCAGTCGATGCGATTGTTGGTGCGATTGAATCCGAGGTGAAGAGTGAAGCCGAGCTGTTACTGTTCTCCATTAACGCGATCACAGCGGGCACGCAATCGCAAGGTGAGGTGACTATACGACTGAGTAAAGCGGGTCGTATTGTTAATGGTGTTGGTGCCGATCCTGATATCGTGGTGGCATCAGCGAAAGCATATATTTCTGCTTTGAATAAATTGTATTCTAAGGTGGAGAAGCTGAATCCCCAGATATGATGGTTTATTGATTGAGGGGTTTTGAAAAAAATGCAAAACCCCTCAACGCCGAGGCGCAAAGACGCAAAGGAGTGCATAAAAATGCGAAGATTTCTTGTTTTTTAATTTGATTTTGGAGTTTTTTTAATCTAAGGAAA
>CAYXJI010000549.1:0-1918 GCA_964465175.1 uncultured Burkholderiaceae bacterium
TCAAGCACTGTCTTCGTCGGCACGCCTAGCTGGGACAATTTTGCGTAAGTCCTAGTGAATAACCCCAATTTTCCATTCGGCCACCTGCGGTGCTATTTGTATGCTGATTGCGCATTTTTGACTATTTTTGCTGCTCTTCGTTGTCAATAGCTCGCTATTGACGCCTCATTCGGTCGCGGTAGGGACTTCAGTTACTTGACGCCCGCCGCACAGATCCGTACTTGCAGCTCTACTGCATACGGCTCCTGCCAAAGGTGTTGACGTAAAATCGCTCAGACGGTAATGGGTGAACTACTCGACATGGCGGTAAATATTTCTTGGTCAGGTGGCTAAACCTTCTCTATGGCATTCTGTGTCGCTGACTTCTACGCATCAGTGCGAAGCGCCAAGTGCGACACACCACACTTAGAAATCCTGATAGCCGACACATATTCCCCGGCACTGCGTAGTAATTAAAGTACCGTCTAATTAGTCAGCCCTGCAAAATAACCAAGAACCAACAGCAGCAACGCCCTCCCATAAATAAGGCACAGCAAAAGCGCTCATTAATCGGCAAGATAGACAACAATTATTGAGCGTTTTTGTGAGGAATATTGATGGCGACCCCAGACTTTTTTCGTGCGCGCTTAGATGGCATGATTGACCTCAATCCCCCCCTTAGCGATTTTGCGTAATCGACTACCGTGGTCGAGCGTTGGGCGCAAGATGTCTACTTTCAATACTTCAGCGGACTCGACTATTTTGAAGCAAAAAAAGGCTTGTGATCCCACCCAAATTCGACGCTTTCGTATTGCCATTGGCGAGGCTGGTTTAGCCGAAATTTTAGCGCGCACAGTCAACACGGCAGTCGCGCTAATAGCAATCACACCCAAAGAATTATAAATCATCATTGTTGACTCACAGTGCAAGAAAAAGCCATCGCGCAGCCGACGGATAGTCGCCTCTTAGAGGTGGCGCGAATCAAACTGGTATTGTGCGCCAGACGTGCAGGAATAGACCTGAAACAAAGCTTTCAAAAAGAGGGGGGAAACCTTGCGCTTTCGCGTTGGTGGTTACGCCCATGCCAAGCAATTTGAACGCCTCCGAAAGGTCGTGCGTCGCCAACGTACGATTGTGGGCATTTTGATTCGCGAGATACGCCGAAAAATGCTCCCTATTTCTGCGGAAATTCAGACGACGTTAACGCTGTGGTTAGCACGCGCGCAGCGCCTCGTCGAGCAACAACCCAAAGACAAAAATAAGCTCTATGCGCTGCACGCACCGGAGGTCGAATGCATAGGCAAAGGCAAGGCCAAGAAACCCTACGAATTTGGTGTCAAAGTCCGCCTCGCACCGGCGCTTAAAAAGGCGCTGATTGTGGGGATTAAAAGCTTCCCGAATAATCCTTACGACGGCCATACTTTAGCCGAACAAATCGAGCAGACCAACAACCTTTTGATTGACCAAATCGTCAGCGTCAAAACGGCCTATGTTGACCTAGGCAACCGAGGTGTCGATGCATCACTGAACGAGGTCAAACTCATTCATCGCGGCAAAATAAAATCGCTCACGAAACAGCAACGAAAGGGTCTCAAACGACGACAAGCTATTGAACCTATCATTGGTCACGTCAAACAAGACCGGCATGCAACGATGCTGCTTGAAAGGACAAATAGGGGACGCTCTGCACGCGATTTCGTGCGCATTAGGCTTCAATATTCGCTGGCTCCTGCGCGCGATCATTCGCTTAGGCTGCAAGCCTTTTTTTGCAAGCATTTTTTTGTGCTCGTTCATCGGCACACAGAGAAAACATCTAGGCAAAGACGGTTGGGTCTTTACCTAGAGAAATAAAACCACACCGAAAAAGTGTCTCAGTGGATATTCTTTAAGGAAACGCAGATTTATTCCTAAATCTTGCGAACGATACTCGAACGCAAAA
>CAYXJI010000550.1:0-1892 GCA_964465175.1 uncultured Burkholderiaceae bacterium
GGTGCGGAACAGGTAATTACCCTTGAAGAAGGAGTTGTGCCCGTAGGCGGCGTGCGCGATCACCAGCGTTTGCATGGTGAGGCTGTTTTCTTCCATCAGGTAGGCGATGCAGGGGTTGGAGTTGATGACGATCTCATACGCCAGTCCCATGTGACCGCGCTTGTAGTTTCTTTCTGTGGACAAAAAATGTTTACCGAAGGACCAGTGATTGTATGACACCGGCATGCCGACCGAGGCGTAGGCATCCATCATTTGTTCGGCGGTGATGATTTCTAGTTGGTTGGGGTAAGTATCTAGCTGAAAATTTTTGGCGACGCGCGCGATTTCTTCGTGCGCTTGTTCTATTAGTTCGAAAGTCCATTCGGATTGATCGGGCAAACGTCGTGGATTGCGCGGCTTGGTCGTCGCATGCTCGGCGTTAAGTTGTTCATTGGCTTGATGGCTATTCATATCGATGTCCTCTCAGCCTCATTTGTTTTGTTTTTTAAAGAGTTCTCTAAAGACAGGATAAATGTCGGCTGGCTCCTCGATTTTTTGCATGGCGAAGTGGGATTTGTGTTCTTTGACTTGCAGGTATTCTTGCCACAGATTTTGTGGATCACCATCGGTGATTTCGACGTAGGCGTAGTACTGCACCATGGGCATGATGGTGTTCATCAGAATTTGTTTGCAGATGACAGAATCATTGTCCCAATTGTCACCGTCCGATGCTTGTGCAACGTAGGCGTTCCAGTCGCTGGAAGCGTAGCGGGTTTGTAGCACCTCAGTCAATAAACGGAGGGCCGAGGAGACAATGGTGCCGCCTGATTCGCGTGAGTGAAAGAATTCATTTTCATCGACTTCGAGTGCTGATGTGTGATGGCGGATGAAGACGACTTCAATTTTTTCATAAGCGCGTTGCAGGAATAGATAAAGTAAGATGAAGAAACGCTTGGCGATGTCTTTCTTCTTTTCATCCATAGAGCCTGAGACATCGAGCAGGCAAAACATCACGGCTTGCGTGCTAGGCTTAGGCACCTTGATGCGATTGCTGTAGCGTAGGTCGAAAGGGTCGATGAATGGGATCGCTAATAATCTTGTGCGCAGATGATGAATTTCTTGTCGCAGTTTGAGGATTCTGGGATCTTGGTTGTCGTCAGTTTCGACCAATAAATCAGCCAGTTCTTCTTCTGCTGCTTTTAGGCGCTTGCTGGATTTGCCACCGACGGCAATGCGTCTGCCTAATGCACCGCGTAATGAGCGTAAAACGTGTAAGGAAGTTGCGGTACCGGTGGTGCTATAGCCTGCGCGTTGATTTTTGAAATCGGTGGTGGCGGTGAGCTGGGTTTTGACGAGGTTTGGTAATTCTAAATCTTCGAAAAAATAATTGAGAAATTCTTCCCGGCTGATTTGGAAAACAAAATCATCTTCGCTGATTTCTTCGCTATTACCAGCCTGACCTTTACCTTTACCCGCACCACCTTTCGGGCGCTCGATCTGATCGCCGGTTTGGTATTCTTGATTGCCGGGATTGACGCTTTCCCATATGCCACCGTGAGAGTGACCGAAGTTGGGTTCGTTGACGTCTTTAACCGGGATCGCGATTTTCTCACCGCTGTCCATGTCGGTGATGGAACGACCTTTAATCGCACGCGTGACAGCGTCTTTGATCTGGCCTTTATAACGACGCAAAAAACGCTCGCGATTTGGGGCAGATTTGTTTTTACCTTGAACTCGTCTGTCGATTAGATGTACCACGTTGTGCTCCCGAACAAGTTCTGTTTTTGAGGCTTTGGTGTTGCTGGTAGTTCTTTGTTTTTCTCCCTTCTCCCGTAAGCGGCGCCTCGTAAATGCTGGGTTGGGGATGAGGGGGATTCAGGTTGCCGTTTGCCCATTGCTTGCAATTGGTAGTG
>CAYXJI010000551.1:0-1883 GCA_964465175.1 uncultured Burkholderiaceae bacterium
CCCCGACGGGCGGAGAGCGCGGGCCGTACACCCCGCATCTGCATCACATCCTCGCCAATCCCGGAAACAAACTCTTTATTGACTGAATTCAAAATAGTGAAATCGCGCCGGCGTTGCGCCGGCTCACGTAAAGGACCTGCAGGCAATAACCACCCATTGCCAATACCGCGCTGATCAAACATCAGTATTTCCACATCGCGCCCGAGCGCGTAATGCTGTAAACCATCATCTGAAATAATCACATCGACCTGTGGATGACACGCTAGCAATTGCTGTGCACTTGCTACTCTTTGCTGCCCCACCATCATGGGGCATCCGGTACGCTGCAGTATCAATAAAGGCTCATCACCAACCTCAGTCGCCAACGCATCTGCATGTACTTCAATAAGATGGTCGAGCTGCGCGCCGTAGCCGCGTGAGATCACGCCAGGCGTCCAGCCAGCGAGACGCAATTGTTCGACTAAGTAGATGACCATCGGCGTTTTACCTGTGCCACCGACATAAATATTGCCGACCACAATCACAGGCACAGACAAGCTGGTTTGAGGGAGATAGCCGAGCACCCGCAAACCAAATCGAAAATGGAGAATGAATCCAAATAACTTAGAAAGCGGCCAAAACAAAATCGCCACAATGCCGCGCTTCGACCATGATTTAATCAAAAATGACTCAAGTGCTGCGCGCAAAACAAACTCCTTAGCGACATTTATCCAACTTGAATATCCCCATAGAAAATCACAAAGGAGAAATCTTTAGGGATTTCTCCTTTGCATTGGCACCAAGTAGGGGTACACACATTATTTTGACGTTGACGTCGCCTGCGCCGCGAAAGTGACCTTGGCTAAACCAGCGATGCGTGCTGCTTCTAAAACGTCAATCACCGATTGGTGCGTCGCCGCACGATCGGCATTAATGATGATCACAGGGTCAGACGCCCCCGTTTTGCCAGCACTCATGGCTTCCGCTGCTTTTTTTAGATCATTGGCCAAATTAGTCGCATCCAAAAAGCTCACTGGCTCGCTGTTAATTTTGTAGCGACCTTGCGCATCAATACCGATTTCAATTTGACTTGGCTTCTCTTGTGCCTTCTCTGCATCTGCGGTAGGCAAAGTGATCTGCAACTCGGTGAAGCGGCTATAGGTCGTCGTCACCATCAAGAAAATCAAGATCACCAGCAAAACGTCAATAAAAGGAATCAGATTGATTTCTGGATCTTCTTTGCCCCGTCCTTTACGAAAATTCATACGACTACTTTCTCGTGCTATGAACGATATCGACGAACTTCACCGCTTGTTGCTCCATCTCAACCACAAAGCTATCGGCTAAGGCGCGGAAATGGCGATAGAAAATCATTGCAGGCATCGCAATCAAAAGACCGAAGCCGGTATTGTACAAAGCGACCGAAATACCGTGCGCCAATTGCGCCGGATTCGCGCCTGAAGCATTTTGCGAACCAAAAATTTCTATCATCCCGACCACGGTACCAAACAAACCCATCAACGGCGCTAAGGAAGCAATCGTTCCCAAAGTCGTTAAAAACTTCTCCAACTCGTGCGCTACCGCACTCCCAGCTTCCTCTATCGATTCCTTCATCACATCACGCGGCGCATTGACGTTACGCAAACCGGCAGCCAACACGCGACCTAAGGGTGAATTTGTCGCGAGTTGATCAATCACTTCTTGCTTGATTTTGCCACTTTGGTACACCCGAATGACTTCTTCCAGCAAGGTTTTAGGCAAAATTCTTTGCCTTCTCAAGGACAAAGTTCGTTCAATAATCAAAGCCAAAGCGACAATCGATGCCACCAATAAAAAATAAATCGGCCAACCGGCCGCCTGAATAATCGCGAACAAATGAAACTCCTTGCCAAAAAAATCTAAAT
>CAYXJI010000552.1:0-1877 GCA_964465175.1 uncultured Burkholderiaceae bacterium
TTACTACGCTTCGTTGCTAATAGTTCGCTATTAGCGCCTCATTCGCATCAAAACTGTCTCGAAAAGCGCATCCATCTTCATCGCAAATCCTAATAGAAATTCTGGATTAATCCCTCTGTTGACCGTTCCAAAGTTTGAAAAATACTTGAATTATTTGACTAGGGACTGTTAACATTTAAGAAAATGTACTCTCATTCAGTATTTGAAAAACAGGATACCTTGAATGAGCATGACAAGAAAGATTTTGAGAGACGATCAGTGGATGAAACTGGCTGCTTTGCTGCCAGGAAAAAAAGGCAATAGAGGACGTACTGGTCAAGATAATCGGCTATTTTTGGAAGCGGTACTGTGGATAGTTCGAACTGGTTCGCCATGGCGTGATTTACCCCTTGAATTGGGGGATTGGCATACCACCTACACGCGTTTTAAGCGCTGGGCGAAGCAGGCGTTTGGGGAAAATTGGTTAATGCGGTTAGCGGCGACTTGGACATGGAGGCATTGATGATTGACAGCACAGCAGTGCGAGTCCATCAGCATGCCGCAGGCGCAAAAAAAAAGAAGGTGTGCAGGCATTGCCCTGATTAAGGGCTTCGATGCCCAAGCCGTATTGGCAGATAAAGGGTATGACTCAAATGAGATCGTGTCCTACATTCGAGACCATCAAATGCATGCCGTCATACCGCCTAAAAATAATCGCATTGAACAACGTCAATACGACAAACATTTATACAAAGAGCGCAATCTTGTTGAACGGTTTTTTAGCAGAATCAAGCGCTTCAGACGCATTGCAACACGCTATGAAAAATTGGACAGCAATTTCCTTTCATTCGTCAACCTGCTGTTCGCTATTAGGACTTACGCAAAATTGTCCCAGCTAGGCGTGCCGACGAAGACAGTGCTTGAGCACGGCGAGGCGGCAACAACGACGCTGGGGCGGTTTTGCGTAAGTCCTAGCTATTATCTGCTTGGCTTAAATGTTAACAGATCCTAGCGATCACCGACTTAGCGCCCCAATTCTTAAAATTAGAATTAACCGAAAGCATGGTGATGAACGATGTCGAGAGCGCCATCACCATCTTGCGCACGCTGAAGGCGCTTGGGGTGCATATTTCTATTGATGATTTTGGGACGGGCTACTCTAGCCTCTCCTATCTGCGCAGATTCCCGATTGACGTATTAAAAATCGATCAGTCCTTCGTCAAAGATATCACCACCGATACCGATGACGCTGCCATCGTGCTATCCATCATCTCGCTGGCGCATAGTCTACGCTTGAAAGTGATTGCCGAAGGGGTGGAAAGCGCAGAGCAACAACGCTTTTTATGCTTACACAAATGCGATCAAGCGCAAGGCTATTTTTACAGTAAAGCGGTGGCGGCCGAGGCGTTTATTTCGTTGTTAGAAAAAGGGGCGTTTTCTGATGCTTTGATTCAGGGATAAGGTGGTTTTACCTGCGCTTGCTTTACCGGATAGCACGAAGGAAGATTGGCGACCTCTGGCGCATAAGCGAACACAACCATGCCGAAAAACAAACATAGTCGCATGTTCATTTCGGCAGGAAATATTTTTTTGCTACGAAAAAATCAGCCTTTCCCACCTAATTGCATGATTTTTAAGCGCACAGCCATTAGGTAGAAACGGCATCTCAGAGTAAACTACGGCCTTATGCTTTTTCGCATTCTGTGAGAAACGCGCCTCTTGTACCTCTTGTACCTGTTATTCCTCTAGTGAGTTCGCCCCATGTCTGAAGCCCAATTATCCCCAACTATCACCTTTGCCGATCTGCAATTGAGTGACGCCATCCAACGCGCCTTAAAGGAAGTTGGTTACGAATCGCCATCGCCGATTCAAGCCGCTACCATCCCAACCTTGTTAGA
>CAYXJI010000553.1:0-1876 GCA_964465175.1 uncultured Burkholderiaceae bacterium
CGCAAATGGATTTTCACCATTCACACCAGCTTGCGTTTGAGATTGAGGCGCATTTGCATTCAGTGAGGCAAGTAACTTCTCTTTAGCCTGAGCGAATTCAGCATCAGTCAGTGCGCCTGCCTGATGCAATTCGTGCAGACGCTTTATTTCGTCAGCAATATTCATATTTTGGTGTGGGCGTTATTGTTGAAATTACAGATCCAATAACAAACGAGCTGGATCTTCCAGTGCTTCTTTCATCGCGACCAAACCTAATACTGCTTCACGACCGTCGATGATACGGTGATCTTATGACATCGCCAGATAGTTAATAGGGAGAATCACAATCTGACCGTTTTCAACCACGGCACGATCTTTGGTCGCATGCACGCCCAAGATCGCATATTGTGGTGGGTTAATGATCGGTGTCGACAACATAGAACCAAAAGTACCACCATTAGAAATGGAGAAAGTACCACCAGTCAAATCATCTAAAGTTAATTTACCATCTTTCGCTTTCGCGCCGAATTCTCCGATTTTCTTTTCGATATCGGCGATGGACATTTGATCCGCATTGCGCAAAATTGGTACAACCAAACCACGTGGTGAGCCGACTGCGATACCGATGTCAAAATAACCGTGGTACACGATGTCATTGCCATCAACGGAAGCGTTGATGATAGGGTATTTTTTCAATGCAGCAACCGCCGCTTTGACGAAGAAAGACATGAAACCTAATTTCACACCATGTTCTTTTTCGAACTTGTCTTTGTATTTGTTGCGCAAGTCCATCACAGGTGCCATGTTGACTTCGTTAAAGGTCGTCAAAATTGCATTCGTCGATTGAGATTGCACCAGACGTTCAGCAATACGTGCACGCAGACGGCTCATCGGTACACGCTCTTCTGGGCGATCACCAAGGCTTGCGATTGCTGGTGCTGAAACTTGTTGCAATGCTGGCTTGCTGGCGACTGGCGCGGCCAATGGTGCAACTACTGGTGTTGCTTTGCCTGCGACTGCTGCCAGAGCGTCACCTTTTGTTACGCGACCATCCTTGCCTGTGCCATCAACGGCAGCAGCGGATAAATTGTTTTCTGCCAAAATCTTAGCTGCTGCTGGCATCGCGATACCTGCAGCGGAACTGCTCGCTGCGGCTGCAACCGGTGCTGCGACGGCAGCAGCTGGCGCTGGCGCGCTAGCTGCTGTACCTGCGGCGGCTTCCGTATCCAACATCGCGATCACTTGACCTGCAACAACAGTGCTGCCATCGCCGTTAATAATTTGTGTAATCACACCAGCGGCTGGCGCTGGTAATTCTAAGACGACCTTATCTGTTTCTACGTCGACCAAATTTTCATCACGAGTCACTGCCTCGCCCACTTTTTTATGCCAAGACAGCAAAGTCGCTTCGGCGACGGATTCGGATAATTGGGGTACTTTTACTTCGATAATTGCCATGTTTTTTCTCCAGGTCGGATGTCTAATCGGCGCTGCATTATGATTTTAATTTGCAGCGCCACTTAAGCTTATTTGGTGAGGATGTAGCCTTTGAGTTTAGAAAAGGCGGCATCAAGCAATGCTTTTTGCTGTGCATAGTGCTTGTCGTAGTAACCTACTGCAGGCGATGCACTGGCAGGACGGCCTGCATAAGCTAGCTTTTGACCTTCATCCAAACTTTCAAAAATATTGTGTTGAATCTGGAACCAAGGACCTTGATTTTGAGGCTCGTCTTGTGCCCAAACCAATTCCACCATGTTCGGGAATTTTTTCAATTCCGCCACAAAACTCTTATGTGGGAATGGATAGAGTTGTTCAACACGAATAATCGCTGTATCCGTTTGCGCACGTTCTTTACGCGCATTGACCAAGTCGTAGTAGACCTTGCCTGAACATGCAA
>CAYXJI010000554.1:0-1870 GCA_964465175.1 uncultured Burkholderiaceae bacterium
TGTACCACGCGCCAAGATATCTGCGCGGACGTCTGGTGCGATAGGCACTTTACGCATATGCACATTGAGAATCTGTTCACGACCACGAATGTCCGGCAAGCTAACTGTTACTTGGCGATCAAAACGACCTGGACGCAGTAAGGCTTTATCCAACACATCGGCACGGTTCGTTGCTGCCACGACGATCACGCCGGAGTTAGGTTCAAAGCCATCCATCTCCACCAGCATTTGATTCAGAGTTTGTTCGCGCTCATCATTACCGCCGCCCATACCGGCACCGCGATGACGACCGACCGCGTCAATCTCATCGATGAAAATAATACAAGGGGAATGCTTTTTTGCATTGTCAAACATGTCGCGCACACGAGATGCACCGACACCGACAAACATCTCTACGAAATCAGATCCTGAAATAGTGAAGAACGGTACTTTAGCTTCACCTGCAATCGCACGTGCCAACAAAGTTTTACCCGTACCTGGAGGGCCGACCATCAAAACACCACGTGGAATACGCCCGCCAAGTTTTTGGAATTTACTTGGGTCTTTCAAAAAATCAACGACTTCGCTGACTTCTTCTTTCGCCTCATCGCAACCCGCAACGTCAGCAAAAGTGACATGATTATTGGTGTCATCCAACATACGTGCTTTGGATTTACCAAAAGAGAATGCGCCGCCTTTGCCGCCACCTTGCATTTGGCGCATGAAGAAAATCCAAACACCGATCAACAAAATCATAGGGCCATAAGAAAACAAAATTTGGCCAAGCACAGAAGGTTCTTCAGGTGGTTTGCTATCAAATTTCACGTTGTTCGCAATCAAGTCCCCCACCAAGCCACGCTCTTGACGTGGAACCTGCGTCTTCATTTTCTTACCGTCTTGTGTCACTCCAATCGCGGACAAATTAGCATCATCAAATGTAACCTCTTTAATGCGCTTTGCTTTGACGTCTTCAAGAAAATCAGAATAACCAACCACAGTGGCTCCGGCGGCCAAATTCTTACTATCAAATTTATTGAACACCATAAAGAGCACTAAGAGCACAGCGCCCCACATTGCAATTTTGGTTAACATTGAATTATTCACAAAAACTCCTCAGGTGCGTGATTGGCACAAAAAGTCGCGGGTAGAAATCACGCGAGATACGACTGGCACTTATATAGGTTTATTTTACTCGCATTGAATACAGCTTGCTGGACAAGATATGCAGGCGCCATTGACAATTATCAAGAGTAAAACGCTCAAGTATTTCAAATTATTCACAATTAATGTCGATTAGTTTTGCTTTTACTTGTTTCAAGTTGGATGTTTTAAACCTTTTCCTAACAAAAAGATTTCAGACGACTTATCTTTACTGGCTTTTGGCTTTTTATTGGCGACGGTGGTAAATTCGTTTTTGAACAAAGTCACTAAAGTATTGTAGCTAGTGCCATGAAAACATTTCACCAGCAAAGCACCATTCGGTTTTAAATGTGCCTTAGCAAATTCAACAGCTAATTCAATAATGTACTCGACGCGTGCACCATCGACTGTGGCATTACCAGATAAGTTGGGTGCCATATCGGACAAAACAACATCGACTTTTTTGCCATGCAGCTTAGCTTCTAGCTGAGATAAAACGTCTTCCTCACGAAAATCGCCTTGGATAAAATTGACGTCGGCAATCGGCTCCATCTCTAGCAAATCGAGTGCATAGATTTCGCCGAGAATACCACCGCCCTCTTTGCCTGATAACTTATTCCTAACATATTGCGACCAACTACCGGGAGTGGCTCCCAAATCGACGATAATCTGACCAGATTTGATCAATTTTTCGGTTTCGTCAATTTCTTTGAGCTTATAAACTGCTCGCGAGCGATAGCCCTCTTTTTGT
>CAYXJI010000555.1:0-1868 GCA_964465175.1 uncultured Burkholderiaceae bacterium
GCCTGATTGACCTTGTGTTCATTTTCAATATCCAAATGACTAGTCGCTTCATCGAGGGCGAGAATTTTGGGTTGTTTATACAAAGCTCGCGCCAATAAGACCCGCTGCTTTTGCCCGCCCGATAAACTACTGCCCATATCACCGACCAAGGTTTGATATCCCATAGGCATAGTCACAATATCCTGATGAATGGCGGCTGCTTGCGCGCAGCGTTCGACTTGGGTTTGATTGCTGTGACTATCAAAAAAAGCGATGTTGTCGCTGATCGATCCCGCTAATAAAACATCCTCTTGCATCACCGTGCCGACTAGCCGACGATAAGCACTGAGTCCTAATTGCGTAATCGGAATTTGGTCTATCAAGACTTCGCCTTCAGTCGGTTTAAGTAAGCCCAAAATGATTTTGCACAAGGTCGTTTTACCGCAGCCTGAGGGTCCAACCAAGGCAATGCTTTGGCCTGCCGGTATCGCCAGATTTACGCCATTGAGTACCCAAGGCTCGCCATCGGCGTAGCGGAATTTAACATTTTTCAACGTAATACTGGCTTGAATTCGAGAGACATCGGTCTCAATAGCCGCCTCTTTTTCGGCTTCTTCTAAGACGATATCGGCCAAACGCTCGCTATGCATACTCAGCATTTTGTAGCTGACAAACAAGCCAATTAAGTTAGAAATACGTCCTGTAAAAGTCCCCGCATAACTAGAAAATGCCATCAGCATGCCGACCGTGAGTGCATTTTCCATCACCAAGCCAGCACCGATATAAAACAGGAATAAACCTTGTAGGCCAAAGATAAATGTATTACTCACGCCAAATAAGATGGACATCTTTTGCGTTTTAATATCGCGATTTTGCACGTCCATTTTCAGATTTTGCCAACGCGCCAAACGCTCGGTTTCGCGACCGAATAATTTCAAAGGCGTGATCGCGCGCATGGTTTCTAAAAAATGGCTACTTTCTTTGGCTGACAATACCAAACGTTCTTGCGAGGCCTCACGAAAAGGCTGATAAAACGCCCAACGCAACAGCGCATAAATGAACACCGCGGCGACCACCAGCAAAGTCAATTTCAGGCTATACATCACCATCATACCGAGTGCCATGATCACCATCAAACCATCTAAAGCGGTTTCGAGAAACATGCTGGTTAGAGTACCTTGAATCGCACCTATGCTACCAAAGCGCGACACCACATCGCCCAGATGTCGCTTCTCAAAATAACTAACCGGCAGCCGCACCAAATGCGCCAACACGCGCGTTGACCATTGCAGGCTGACGTCCATACTCCAACGCATCAAAAACCAACTACGCGCCAAACCAATCGCGGTCTGCGTCACCATCAATAAAGCGAAGCCAAATACCAAAACCACCAGCAACTCTCTATCACCACTGACGATCACATCATCAATCACAAACTGATTAAACAGCGGCGCAACGATGGCAAAGATCTCCAGCGCAAACGCCAACGCCAAAACTTGAACTATCGCCCGCCGCAAGCCAATAATCGGCCCGGTCAAATCACGCAGATTGACTTGCTTACGTTCGTCTTTGGCTTTGAATTCAGGATTAGGACTGAGCTCTAGTGCCACGCCTGTAAAGTGTTGCGAAGCTTCTTCGAGCGAGACTTTACGTTCGCCCACTGCGGGGTCGAGCAAGATCAAGGTGATGCGACCACGCAGATCTTTTTTGATCTTTTTCAGCACGACGAAATGGTTCAAATTCCAATGCAAAATGCAAGGCAAAGCCAAGTCGGCCATCTCATCGAGTTCTAATCGCAAAGGACGAGAATTGAGATGCATCGCAGAGGCATGGCGCATCAATTGCGCTAGCGTTGCACCTTTTAGGCTGATAGAGAATTGACGGCGTAA
>CAYXJI010000556.1:0-1575 GCA_964465175.1 uncultured Burkholderiaceae bacterium
CTATGCCTTTGCCGCGACGTTCCATATAACGGATGACGTGTTTTGCTGCTTTTTCTGTCAGAGTAATCGCCATGATTTATCCACATTGCGCTTGAGTCGCGCGAAAAATAAGTTGAATAAAATTATTCAGCGCTATGCTTGTTTTTGTAATCGAGTACAGCCGCTTTGATCGCATCCTCTGCCAAAATGGAACAGTGGATTTTGACCGGTGGTAAGGCTAATTCTTCGGCGATTTCGGTGTTCTTGATGCTCAAAGCCTGATCTAAAGTTTTGCCTTTAACCCATTCTGTGACCAAAGAAGATGAGGCAATCGCTGAGCCGCAGCCATAGGTTTTGAACTTAGCATCTTGAATCACGCCATCCGCGCCGACTTTGATTTGCAATTTCATGACGTCGCCGCAAGCCGGTGCGCCGACCATGCCAGTACCGACCGTGTCATCGCCTTTTTCAAACGCGCCAACGTTACGTGGATTCTCGTAGTGATCCAATACTTTTTCTGAATATGCCATGATAATTCCTTCTCTATTTATTTGATTAATGTGCAGCCCATTGGATGGTAGAGATATCTATGCCATCTTTATACATATCCCACAATGGTGACAACTCGCGCAATTTGCCGACTTTGGATTTCAAGAGTTCAATTGTGAAATCAATGTCTTCTTCTGTCGTAAAACGACCAATGGTGAAGCGAATCGAGCTGTGTGCTAATTCATCACTGCGACCCAAAGCACGTAAAACGTAAGACGGTTCCAAACTGGCGGAGGTACATGCGGAGCCTGAAGATACCGCAATATCTTTAATCGCCATGATCAAAGATTCGCCTTCGACATAATTGAAACTCACGTTCAAATTATGCGGAACGCGGTGATCCATGTCGCCGTTGATATAAGTTTCTTCGATCTCGCTTAAACCTTTAGACAAACGATCACGCATCGCGCGAACGTGGGCTAATTCGCTAGTCATTTCTTCTTTAGCGATGCGAAATGCTTCACCCATGCCCGCGATTTGATGCGTCGCTAAAGTCCCTGAGCGCAAACCGCGTTCATGACCGCCACCGTGCATTTGTGCTTCTAAACGTACGCGTGGTTTGCGACGTACATACAAAGCGCCCACGCCTTTTGGGCCATAGGATTTGTGAGCAGAGAAAGAGACTAAATCGACTTTGACTTTTTCCAGATCAATTTCAACTTTACCTGTGGCTTGCGCTGCGTCTGAATGGAAAATAATGCCTTTTTCGCGGCACAATTCACCGATTTCAGCGATAGGTTGAATCACGCCAATTTCATTATTGACCCACATCACAGACACCAAAATCGTATCAGGGCGGATTGCTTCTTTTAATTGTTCTAGCGTGATCAATCCATTGTCTTGTGGTTGTAAGTAAGTCGCTTCAAAACCTTGGCGTTCTAATTCGCGTACGGTGTCTAACACTGCTTTGTGTTCAGTTTTCACCGTAATGATGTGCTTACCTTTGCCTTTGTAAAACTGCGCAGCACCTTTTAAGGCGAGGTTATTACTTTCTGTTGCACCAGAAGTCCAGATGATTTCACGGGAATCTGCATTAACCAAAGCAGC
>CAYXJI010000556.1:1585-1805 GCA_964465175.1 uncultured Burkholderiaceae bacterium
TGCTGCTTCGACTGCCGCTTCGGCATCCCAGCCGTAAGCGTGACTGCGTGAAGCAGGATTGCCAAACTGCGCGCGCAAATACGGGATCATGACGTCGGCAACGCGCGGATCAACTGGCGTGGTCGCGGAATAATCCATGTAAATCGGAAAATGCGGCGCTTTTAAAGTGTCGATTAAGGTTTGTGTCAATGGTGCGGATGTCATTGCGGCAGTCATTCAA
>CAYXJI010000557.1:0-1798 GCA_964465175.1 uncultured Burkholderiaceae bacterium
GCAGCATTTTATGTGCAAGATGAATGGCAAACTACGCCGACTTGGTCAAACTATCTGGGCGTGCGTTGGGAAATGTTTCAGACCAAAGGATCGGGCGATAACTTTAGTCAATTCAAAAATAACACCAGTGTATTAAGTCCAATATTTCAGAGCTTGTGGAAGCTGCCTAATAGTAAGGAAAATCAAGTCAGGCTAGCATTTGCTCGCAGCTTTAAAAATCCAGAGGCAGCAGACTTAATTCCCTCTAATTTTAAAGGCTTAAACAATCAGTCTGCGTTCCCAGAAAGAAGTGGCAATCCATTTTTAAAACCAGAAATAGCCTTAGGTCTTGACGCTGGGTTTGAACATTTTGGCGAGAATGGTGTGAAATACAGTGTGACTTCCTATCTTAAGAAGATTGAAAACGTCATCCGCCGCGAGATTAGCGAGATCAATCAACGCTGGGTTGATATGCCCGTCAATGATGGTGATGCACAAGCGCATGGTATCGAACTAGACACCAAATTTCCCTTATCAGTGTTTTTCGAAGATGGCAAAAATATTGAATTCAGAGCGAATGCCGCGCGCAATTGGTCATCTGTCGATAATGTCCCTGCACCCAATAATAGGTTTGCGCAGCAAGCACGTTTATCTGCCAACACTGGGATTGATTACAAGGCTAATGATATTTGGTCGGGCGGTGCGTCCTATACTTTCACCAGCGGTGGTCGATTTCAATTATCCCGAGAAAACAGTCGTTATATTAGTGTGAGTCGCCGTTTGGATGCATTTGTGAAGTGGAAATGGAACAAGGAAACCACCATGCGATTTGTTGTGCGAAATTTGCTAGCGCAAGACAATCTCAGTATCCAACAATATGCCAGCAGTAAGCTCATCAGCACTAATCAAGAATTTTCACCCTCATTCAGGCAATTTGGCGTCACGATAGAAATGAAATTGTGATGAGATAGTTCACACTGATTTCACTCTGACCATTCTTGCTTGAGAATTTTATCTAGCCAAAATGCACCGATGACGGTTTTCACATCGGTGATTTTGCCTGATTTGACCCACTCCAACACGTCGGAAACTGGTGCCGTGAAGGTTTCCAAAAATTCTTCTTCATCGAGTTTGGCCTCGCCTGCGACCAAGCCGCGTGCCAGATAAATATCAAGATGCTCATCGGCATAGGCAATCGCATTATGGATAGTGCAGAGAAATTGCCAATCGCTGGCGGTGTAGCCTGTCTCTTCTTTGAGTTCACGTTTTGCGCAAACTAAAGAATCTTCATTTGGATCGATTTTTCCAGCGGGGAACTCTAGAAAGACTTGATTCAATGGATAGCGAAACTGGCGCTCCATCAAGACGGTGCCATCTTCAAACAGAGGCAGAATCACCACAGCACCTGGATGTTTGATGTATTCACGCGTGACGAGCTTGCCATCTGGCAGTCTGACGGTATCTTTTTCTACTTGGAGGAAATTACCTTGATAGACGCGTTGGCTATCAACTTTAATTTCAGCTAATTGGGGATTTTGATCTGGGCCTAAATCTAAGATATTCATGCGATTGTGAGCCGATTAATTTGAGCTTCGTTGTGACTCAGTTGTGGCTTTTGCGTAGGTAGCGGAAAACGAATCCAGGAAACGCCAAAACGATAAACAAACAGGCCGTTATCGCAAAAAATTCCCAGCGTTGTTCGAAGCGATTGCCCGCATTTGACTCTAAGAAGAAGCCTAGAGCGCCGACAATAAAATACAAAATAATAAGCTCGACTAAGCGCAACCAAGCTGATTTTTTAGCAGGAGATTTTAGGGAA
>CAYXJI010000558.1:0-1791 GCA_964465175.1 uncultured Burkholderiaceae bacterium
AAGGTTAACAGGCCCTAGCTAACCCTGTGTCCCTTTGTCTCGGGAGTCCAATATACGTGCTTGAAGTTGGCAAGCAAAAGTGCGATTTTGTATGTCCATTAGTCGCCAAAAACATAATGCTAAGCGCGCATTTTCTTGGTGCGTGAGCTGCGCAGAATGCTCTTTTTAAATCACCGCGACGGTGCAAAAAATGCCCGAAATTAGTTGAGATGAGATGAATCTAGCCATTTTTTAAAACACGCGAACGGAATTGGTGCAATAAAATTTTTTCAAAAAAAGTTCGAATTTTCGCGATTTTGTATTGTTTCGACACATCTTTGGTCAAATTGTGGCAAAGCCGAGTCAAAAATTCTGCGAATTGATGACTAAAGCCTAAGGATTTGCTGATTCAATCGCATAATATTGTGTGTGCTCATTTTATCGATGGCATCGCATACAATATTGCGTCGCCCTGATGATGACTCGCACCGTCCTTATTTATTAGATGTAGAGAATTTTAATTGCAGAAATCGCCCATTCCTTGGCAGGTTATTAAAGCCGAATCCTTCCTTATCTTCCTTGTACTTGTGATCTTGGGTTTAAAGTCATTTCGTTTCGTCACAGATGAAACGCGTCTCTTATTAAGAGGCGAACTTGATCTCGTCAGTGTCGCGATGATAGAGAACTCATTACGTGAGCACAAAGGGCGGTTTAATACTTTGCAGTTTGAAGATTCGCCGGGTGCTGGCGCAGCTGCTGGCATTATCGTTGATCAGATTGAAGCTTTGATTAATCGCAATCATCTCAATACCGAGGCGCGTGGCTATTGTGCTTCCGCTTGTGCGGCGGCTTTTTTGCTGGGTGAAAATCGGACACTCCTAAAAAATAATGAGAGAGCGCCCACGTATTTGATGATTCACGCGTTTCGTCACCATGTGACGCGCGAAGTTAATTATGGTAAGACAGAAGCATTGAATAAAAAAATTAGTGCCAAGAGTTTGAGCAAACTTCCCATGAGCTTGTTGAATCGAATTTTCGATGACAAAAAAGGCACTGGTGATGGCGAGATTTACATTTTTCGTGACCCGCAACGCACACCAAGTGGACAACATCAGGTGTTTGTCTGTAGCGGCGAACGGCATGTCGTCATTGGGCAGTGTGAGGCCATTGCAGGAATGACACCAGAGAAGCTGGGTATTCGTATTGCGCCATAAGTCTCATCACAAATAAGCCAAATAAAAAAATCCCTATGCAAGAATGCATAGGGATTTTTTTCAATAATTTTTTAGTGTTAAGTTTGCAGCGGCGTAGATTCGCAATAAAAAATTATTTCTTCAAACATTTTTCCAAGAATTGATCTTGTTCCCACAACAGATGCAAGATGTTCTCACGTGCGGCGTAGCCATGGCTTTCTTTTGGTAAGATCACCATACGCGCCGGTGCGCCTAAGCCTTTTAGCGCTTGAAAGTAGCGCTCCGTTTGCAGTGTGAAGGTGCCTGGATTATTGTCGGCTTCACCATGCACTAACAGGATCGGTGTCTTCATTTTGTCGGCATTCATGAACGGCGACATTTTGGTGTAGACCTCAGGCGTTTCCCAATAATTGCGTTGCTCGCTTTGGAAACCGAATGGCGTCAAGGTGCGGTTGTAAGCGCCGCTACGTGCGATACCGCAAGCAAACAATTTAGAGTAGGTCAATAAATTAGCTGTCATAAATGCGCCGTAGGAATGACCACCGACCGCGACTTTTTTTCTGTCGATGTAACCAAGCGCATCGACCGCATCAATCGCAGCTTCTGCATTGTCGACTAA
>CAYXJI010000559.1:0-1788 GCA_964465175.1 uncultured Burkholderiaceae bacterium
CGACGAATTCCTGTCACTACAAAAAAGATGGCGGCCATCAAAGCCAAGCCATACCATTGAAACGCATACGCTCTATGCTTATCCGATCCGGCAGAAGCTTGGGGCCAATCACGCACCAAACCATCATTGGTATCCGAAGTTTGCTCAAGCACTTTATCTACTATTTTTAAACCACTTTGCTGACGCAATTCATCCAATGATAAGTGTTGGATAATCGCACCCGCCTTCAACGCCTCGCTTTGTCCTAGCTGCATGCTTCGATCTAGATGCTCACGCAGCACACCCTCTATGTCGATTACGGCAGGACTAGTAACAAGCTCCGGCATTTTAGTGCGTTCTACCGGATTGCGCTGACGCCAGCCACGAGCCACCAGTATCGTTTGATCACTGTCTTGCAATTGAAATGGCATCAAAACATAGAAACCGGCGACCCCATTTAAGGGGCGATTATCGAGATAAAGAGGCCAAGTACGCACAAATTGTCCGCGCAATTTCAGCTTTTGAAATGGCCGCAAATTAGCACTTAACTTATCTTTTGCGTCCTTTGTAGACAACGTAAGATCCAGCGCCGACTTACGCACTTGCTCTTGTATTTGCTGTACTAGGATCTCTTTTTCTTCAGCTCGTCTGGTTTGCCAATTGCCCAAGGCGATACCGAGCGCACATAATAAGGCAGTCACAAGCAAAGGTAAGATACGAATCAGAGCGGACTTAAGCATTACAATAGGGTTTTTGCAGAAAAAGTGAACATCATGAAAATCCTAGTCGCCATCGCCTTTTTGCTGATCTTGTTCAGCATGGGTTCCGCTTTAGTCTATCTCATGAAAGATAAAGGTAAGAGCAATCGCACCGTAAAAGCCTTAGCTTTCCGTGTTGGATTCTCAGTCAGTCTATTTATTTTAATCCTAGTAGCGCACCACTTCGGCCTGATACAACCGACAGGCATACGCTAAAAGCGAAGTGCGCTATGAACAAAAAGCCGCACTGAGTGCGGCTTTTTGTTTAAACAAGTAACACTTACAGCCAGTACACAACTACATACAAGCCCAACCATACCACGTCAACAAAGTGCCAATACCAAGCCGCACCTTCAAACGCAAAATGATGATCTGCAGTGAAATGGCCTTTCAAGTGACGATACAACACGACTGACAACATGATCGCCCCCATCGTAACATGGAAACCGTGGAAGCCAGTCAACATGTAGAAAGTAGCGCCGTAGATTCCGGACGTTAATTTCAAGTTCAAATCGCTGTAGGCATGCATGTATTCATAGGCCTGGAAGCCCATGAAAATTGCACCTAACAAAATCGTCGCAAACAGCCAAAATGAGGTTTGTGGACGCTTGCCTTCACGTAATGCGTGATGTGACAAAGTCAAAGTAACACCCGAAGTCAACAACAAAGCCGTATTGATAGTAGGGATCCAAAATGGCGTCATGGTCGTGAATTTCTCAACCACACCTGCTGGACCTACGCCACCCCAGACTGCTGCAAAGTCTGGCCACAAAACTTTGTGATCCAAATCGGCCAACCACGGCATCGTCACGCTACGGGCATAAAACAAGGCACCGAAAAAGGCACCAAAGAACATCACCTCAGAGAAAATAAACCAGCTCATACTCCAACGGAATGAAGTATCAATGCGGGCGCTGTACTTACCGCCTTCAGACTCAGCGATGGCATCACCGAACCATTTGTACAAAACCAGCAAGGTCAAAGCAATACCTGCCAAATTCAAATAGGCACCCCAAGTTGCGCCATTCACCCAAGCGGATGCGCCGATCAT
>CAYXJI010000560.1:0-1525 GCA_964465175.1 uncultured Burkholderiaceae bacterium
TAGTTTTTTAAAGAGGAATTCATTAATAAGAAGAAAATTCAGTATGAGCAAAGAAAGCATCCAAGAAGCCGTCCATAAAAATCTGGAAAAATATTTCCGTGATTTAGGTGAACAACCAGCTTCAAATATTTACGATATGGTGGTGTTGGCAGTCGAAAAACCGATGTTAGAAATGGTCATGACGCGCACCGAAAGCAATCAATCTCAAGCCGCAGACATGCTCGGTATTAATCGCAATACCTTGCGCAAAAAATTGCAGCAACACGGTCTTCTTTAATCTTCACACTTTAAAAATATCATGATCAAACAAGCTCTCCTGTCCGTTTCGGACAAAACTGGCGTTCTCGAATTTGCGCGTGAACTCAATGCCATGGGTGTCAAACTCCTGTCCACTGGCGGCACTGCCAAACTCTTGGCTGACAACGGTTTACCCGTGACGGAAGTGGCGGATTACACTGGTTTTCCAGAGATGCTTGATGGTCGCGTCAAGACTTTGCATCCTAAAGTTCACGGTGGTATTTTGGCGCGTCGCGATTTTCCTGAGCACCAAGCCGCTTTAGAAAAACACGGCATTCCTACCATAGATATGGTCGTAGTGAATCTGTATCCATTTCAAGCCACAGTCGCCAAAGCCGAATGCTCTTTGGAAGATGCGATTGAAAATATCGATATCGGCGGCCCAACCATGTTGCGCTCCTCTGCTAAAAATCACAAAGACGTGGTCGTGATTTGTGACCCTAGCGATTACGCCACGGTCTTAGCCGAAATGAAAGCCGGCAGTAATGTCGTCTCCTATGACACCAAGTTTATGTTGGCAAAAAAAGTCTTCGCCCACACTGCTCAATACGATGGCGCGATCACCAATTATTTGACCAGTTTGGGTGAAGACAAAGCGCACACAACACGCAGCGCTTATCCACAAACTTTGAATATGCATTTCGAAAAAGTCCAAGAAATGCGCTACGGTGAAAACCCGCATCAATCCGCTTCTTTCTACCGCGATTTAGCACCAGTCGTTGGCGCTTTAGCGAATTACACCCAATTGCAAGGCAAAGAACTGTCCTACAACAATATCGCCGATGCCGATGCTGCGTGGGAATGCGTGAAGTCTTTCGACACAGGCGCATGCGTGATCGTGAAACATGCGAACCCATGCGGTGTAGCGATTGGCGCGACAGCCTTAGAAGCCTATAGCAAAGCTCTGCAATCTGATCCGACCTCCGCGTTTGGCGGCATCATCGCCTTCAATACAATTTGCGACGGCGCAGCGGCCGAAGCAGTAGCAAAACAATTCGTTGAAGTCTTGATCGCACCGTCTTTCACTGCTGAAGCGAAGCAAATTTTTGCCGCAAAACAAAATGTGCGTCTGTTGGAAATTCCTTTGGGTTCTGGCGTCAATCAATACGACGTCAAGCGTGTCGGTGGCGGCTTGTTAGTGCAAGCACCAGATGCTAAAAACGTCTTAGCCGCCGATGTGCGCGTGGTCAGCAAACTCCAGCCAACACCACAACAAATGGCTGACATG
>CAYXJI010000560.1:1535-1786 GCA_964465175.1 uncultured Burkholderiaceae bacterium
TTCGCGTGGCGCGTCGCCAAATACGTCAAATCCAATGCCATCGTCTTCTGCGGCAATGGCATGACACTAGGTGTAGGCGCAGGTCAAATGAGCCGCATCGACTCCGCTCGTATTGCGTCGATCAAAGCACAAAACGCGGGCTTAACATTGCAAGGCTCAGCCGTAGCCTCTGACGCATTCTTCCCGTTCCGTGATGGTTTGGACGTGGTCGTCGATGCTGGAGCTACTTGCGTGATTCACCCAGGCGGCTC
>CAYXJI010000561.1:0-1753 GCA_964465175.1 uncultured Burkholderiaceae bacterium
TGAGCAGTTACCATTTGAGAATTTTTTATACCTCGCCGATACCGCCTACGCACCTTATGGCGAACGCAGCAATGAAGAGCTGATTGAACGCAGTATCAAGATCACGGAATTCTTTTTGCAGCAAGGCATCAAGGCTTTGGTCATTGCGTGTAACACAGCGACCGCAGCTGCTGTTGCGGTATTGCGCGCTCGCTACCCCGGCTTGATCATTATCGGCATGGAGCCCGGCATCAAGCCTGCAGCAGCACGCAGCGCCAGTAAGATCGTCGGCGTATTGGCGACCCGCAGCACTTTGCAAAGTGAAAAGTTTAAGCGCCTGAGTGAACAACTTAGCACGGAAACACTGACGCAATTTATTCCTCAAGCCTGCGTCGGCTTAGTGAATGAAATTGAGCACGGCGATTTGCAATCATCTGAAATTTATAATTTATTGCGGCGCTATGTCCCCCCCTTACTTGATCAGGGAGTGGATACTTTGGTATTAGGATGCACGCACTACCCTTTTGTTGAACAACAAATCCTTCAGGTAATTCGTGAGCACCAGACTGAGCAAGTAAAGCCCATACACATCATCGATACAGGTGAAGCCGTTGCGCGCCGTTTATACGATCTTTTGGACAAACATCATTTGCGCAATGTAGCGCCACTCAAACAGAATATTTTTCAAGCTTGGACGACTGGCGATGCCAGCACCTTACAAATGGCGTTAAGATTTATTACGCAAAATGAGACTAGTCCGGTAGCGGCAACTTTGAAAATCTAAAAACAGCATAAACGCGCTCTTAAATAACTTGACGAGGCAATGAAAAAGGACAGAAAAAATTCTGCCCTTTTTTACTTCAAATTACATGAAAAACCAAACGGGTTTAAGCTAACACTGCCGCCATCGCCGCTGCTGTCGCTTCCACATTACGGGTATTCAATCCCGCCACGCACATACGACCGGAACGTACCACGTACACGCCGAATTCTTCTTTCAAACGATCACATTGCGCTGCGGTCAAACCGGTGTAGCTGAACATACCGCGTTGCGTCAGGAAATAGCTAAAGTCACGACCAGGCACTTTAGCGACCAAAACATCATGCAGGGCTTTACGCATCGCCTGGATGCGATCACGCATGGCGACTACTTCAGCTTCCCACATCGGGCGCAATTTAGGATCAGTCAAGACCGTCGCTACCAATTGACCGCCATGCATAGGTGGGTTGGAATAATTGCGACGGATAATTGCTTTCATCTGCCCCAAAACATTCACCGCCTGCGCTGCATCTGGGCACACCACGCTCAATGCGCCACAACGCTCACCGTACAAACTCATACTCTTAGAGAATGAATTCGCGACGAAGAAACTCAAACCTTGATCTGCCAACAAACGAACCGCAAAGGCATCCTCTTCGATACCGTCGCCATAACCTTGGTAAGCCAAATCCAAAAATGGAATCAGATTGCGCTCTTTCAACACTGGCACCAATTGTTCCCACTGTGCTTGCGTTAAATCCACACCGGTTGGGTTGTGGCAGCAGGCATGCAACAAGACCACCGATTTTTCTTCGGCTTGTTTCAGACTGGCCAGCATTTCGTCGAAACGCAAACCACCCGTTTCTGAATTGTAGTAAGGATAGGTTTTGACTGGCAAACCTGAACCTTCAAATACCGCGCGGTGATTATCCCAAGTTGGATCGCTCACCAGCATCGTGGCATCTGGAAAATACCGTTTCACAAAATCCGCACCGACTTTTAAACCGCCGCTAG
>CAYXJI010000562.1:0-1739 GCA_964465175.1 uncultured Burkholderiaceae bacterium
CGCGCGCGAATCTCAAAAAGAAGTCTTAAAGATGCAGAACAACGCGGGTTGCACCCGCCCTACAAATAAGTTAAAAAGTCTGTGCAAGAATGCGCAAAGAATGTACTGAATAAAGAGACCAAGATCATGGAAAAACTCATCATCACAGCCGCCCTAACAGGCGCAGAAGTCACCCGCGAACAACAACCAAATCTCCCCATTACCCCAGACGAAATCGCCGATGCAGCGTTTGAGTGCGCCAAAGCAGGCGCATCCATTGTCCACGTACACGGACGTTACGATGACGGCACCCCAACGCAAGACAAAGAAGTCTATCGCCAAATCATCGCCAAAGTCCGCGAGCGTTGCGATGTGATCGTGCAAGTTTCAACAGGTGGTGCAGTTGGTATGACCGCACAGGAACGCCTCGCGCCAGTCACACTCAAACCTGAGATGGCTACGCTATCGATGGGCTCGGTGAATTTCGGTAATGACGTGTTCATGAATCATCCCGACGACATGGATGTCTTTGCGACGACTATGAAAGATTTGGGTGTAAAAATTGAATATGAAGTCTTCGACAGCGGCATGATCACGACTGTCAATCGTTGGCTCAAAAAAGGTCTGATCACAGCGCCGCTCCATGTCGATTTCGTACTCGGCATTCCGGGTGCGATGGCTGGTACACCAGAGGCTTTGATGTATATGCGTTCGCAATTGCCAGCAGAGGCAAGTTGGACAGTCGCGGGTATCGGCGCTGCGCAGTTGCCGCTGGCAACTATGGCGATACTGCTTGGCGGGCATGTGCGGGTTGGCTTTGAAGATAATGTGTATTACCGCAAAGGTGAGCTCGCGACCAGCAATGCGCAATTGGTTGAGCGTGTTGCACGGATTAGCCGTGAGATGGATAGAGCCGTTGCTACGCCGGCAGAGGCGCGCAAGATTTTGGGGATGGCGGCACGGACCTAACGAGGACTGCGCTAAGAAACAGCATTGTTGTAGCAAAGCCGGACTAGGCGCTATTCTTAGTCCGGTTTTTTCTTGCTATGACTGTCAAATTCGCTGACAATTAATTACCCATCTTGGTTCGCGTTCATTTATTGATGTCAGCGAGCATAGCTAGCGATTGGGAACCGTCAAAAAAATTGGGGACTCACGCATGTTTGCCAAGGCTATGACCAGAATTGTTCCATCTCCCAACAGTCTGATAAGCCTCGTCTTATTGGCCTTAGCCTATTTAATCTTAGGTCGATTGTCTTTGCTTTTGGCGATTCCTCCTGGTTATGCGATGGCGATTTATCCACCGGCGGGCTTGGCGGTGGCGGCGGTGTTGATCGGTGGCTATCGCCTCGCAACCGGTGTCGCGCTCGGGTCTTTGCTCTTGAATTTGTGGATTACTTGGGACACTCAGCAGGCGTTGTCCGCAATCGCGTGGATACTGGCTGGCGCTATTGCTGGCGGGGCGATGCTGCAAGCGTTGGCGGGAAGTTTCTTAGTCAAGAAACTATTGCCAACACCTTTGGAACTCAATCATCACAATGAAATTCTGAAGTTCATGTTGCTAGCCGGACCCTTGGCATGCCTGATCAATGCCAGTGTCGGCATCGCGACCTTGGTCGCGGTTGGCGTCATGCCTAGCAATGTGGCGTTTGGCAATTGGATTACTTGGTGGGGTGGTGATTGCTTGGGCGTGCTGGTGGTGACGCCCATTATTTTTGTGCTATTCGCTGAGCCACGGAGCTTATGGCAAGGGCGGCGCT
>CAYXJI010000563.1:0-975 GCA_964465175.1 uncultured Burkholderiaceae bacterium
CAATTCGAGGCTCACTTCCAGATTTGCCAAGCACGACTATCGAGGCAAGTTTTTTGTTTATACTCGCGATTAAATTCTTTCAAATTTATTCGATCTCATTAACTTACATGAAAAACACACTACGATTCGATGGTGCAGAAAAGTACGTCGCCACCGATGATTTAAAACTCGCCGTCAATGCAGCACTTACATTACAACGCCCACTACTGATTAAAGGTGAGCCTGGTACAGGCAAAACGATGCTGGCAGAAGAAGTCGCCGCCGCGCTCAATATGCCGCTCATGCAATGGCATATTAAGTCCACCACCAAAGCGCAACAAGGTCTCTATGAATACGACGCAGTATCGCGTCTACGCGACTCACAGCTAGGCGATGAGCGCGTAAAGGATATTCACAATTACATAGTCAAAGGCGTTTTGTGGCAAGCCTTCACGGCCGAGGAACCGGTCGTTTTGCTGATTGACGAAATCGATAAAGCCGATATTGAATTTCCCAATGACCTGCTGCGCGAACTGGATCGCATGGAGTTTTATGTCTACGAAACCCGCGAAATGGTACGCGCCAAGCATCGCCCTTTAGTGATCATCACGTCGAACAATGAAAAAGAGTTACCCGACGCCTTCTTACGTCGCTGTTTTTTCCATTACATTAAATTCCCCGACAAAGAAACCATGCAAGCGATTGTGAATGTGCATTTTCCGCATTTGAAAGTGGATCTATTGAACAATGCACTCGAAGCCTTTTATCGGATTCGTGAAGTCAATGGATTGAAGAAAAAACCATCCACCTCTGAGTTGATAGATTGGCTCAAATTATTGCTAGCGGAAGATATTCCTGCCGAAGTTTTGCACCTCAAAGACAATAAAAATGTCATTCCGCCGCTGCATGGTGCCTTACTGAAAAACGAACAAGATGTGCATTTATTTGAACGCCTCATGATGATGTCGCGCAATCATCGATAATCTAGCTTTGGTT
>CAYXJI010000563.1:985-1738 GCA_964465175.1 uncultured Burkholderiaceae bacterium
CTTGAGCTGTTCTGCCAAATAAGCGTAGACGGTAGAGACCCTTCGAAAGTGGCGAGCCTCCGTGTGAGTGAGTATCCACAGCTCAGTCTGACATTCGTTAATCACATCACTAATTTGCACGAGATCATTGCGTTGCGCTGCTAAAAAGACTGGCAGGCACCCTAGCCCTAAATTATTCCCTATCAATTCTGCCACTGTCAAAATACTGTTTACTCGAAACGCAGGACTGATTTTTGGAAAAAATTGACGTCGCCAAAGAACCGATGGATGATCGGGCAAGGCATCATCCGGCGCGATCCATGAATATTGATGCGCTAGAGCTGGTTCAAATTGCTGAATGCTGCTCTTCTTCGAGGCAAACAGGGCTACCCGTATTGGCCCGAGATGGCGACCCACGAGATGGGCAGGAGGACGTTTGGTGGCGCGCACCGCAATATCCGCATCGCGCAAACTCAAATTCGCCAATTCATTACCGGTATGCAGATCGTAGTGCAGCAAAGGATGCTGCTTTCTAAGTGTTTTTAACAAAGGCGCAATCAGCCCATGCAAAACCGTATCGGTGCTGGTGATGCGCACGCTCCCTGCAACTTGCCCCAAATTATTTGTTGAAACACCTCTCGCTAGTTCTAATTGCACTTCAATTTGCTCGGCGTACTGAGCAAGCTCTATCGCCAACTCTAGAGGACGATAACCTTGCCGGCTACGCTCAAACAATTTCATCCCTAGATTTTTTTCAATTCGTTGGATGCTACG
>CAYXJI010000564.1:0-1721 GCA_964465175.1 uncultured Burkholderiaceae bacterium
AGTCGCACTTTATCCTGATAGATTAAATTGATCTTACCGGTTGGACACGCAATCTAGTTGATGCTAGATTGCGTGTCTTTTTTTTATGCCAAAATTAATTGCACATCAATGTTACCGCGTGTCGCATTGGAATATGGGCAAACTTCATGCGCCTTAGCGAGCAAACTTTCAGCAAGGCTGCGCTCCATTCCTGGTAAGGAAACTGTCAAGCTAACTTGCAATCCAAAGCCGCCCTTGCCATTTGGGCCGATTCCCACTTCTCCCGTGATGCTGGTATCAGCGGGCAAGTTTTGTTTGGCTGCCGCCGCCACAAACTTTAAAGCACCAATGAAGCAAGCTGAGTAGCCCGCTGCGAACAATTGTTCTGGATTAGTGCCTTCGCCACCCGCGCCGCCTAATTCTTTCGGTGTGCTGAGGTTTACGCTTAAGCGTTGGTCATCTGAAACGGCGCGACCATCGCGACCGCCGGTTGCTGTGGCGCGTGCTGTATAAAGTACTTGCATAATAAATTCCTAAAAAATGTTTGAAGGCGGGTGATTATCGCCATCGCGCCACGCCAATCCGTCTCTACTTCCTAGCGCTAAAATGGGGAAATTCCCGTGATTAGCGCTTCATTGTCACTGATTGTTTTGCTGGCGTCGCTAGCTTGGATAGAACTATAGCGCACAATTAAATTGCGTGCAATTTAATTTACTTTGATTATTTCTATGAGATGGATAGCGCTTCCCTATGAAGTAAATTGCCTAGAATTTAGGTTTGCGTTTGCAACCTAGTCGTCGAGATGGCGATTGAGTTCATCTCGGAGTTGGCGCAGCTGATCGCGCAGTTGTCCTAATGTGCCAGTGTTCTGCCCACTCGCGCAGAGTATCTGGGCGGGTATCTTTTCCGCTTTATTGCGCAGCGCTTTGCCAGTTGAGGTAAGTAGAATGCGAACTTGACGTTCATCGACGGTATCGCGAATGCGTTGCACCAGTTCAGCAGCTTCCAAGCGTTTGAGTAACGGTGTCAGCGTCCCAGAGTCGAGAAAAAGTGCCTCGCCGATCTCCTTGACTAAAATATCGTCACGCTGCCACAGCACCAGCATGACCAGATATTGAGGATAAGTTAAACCCAATTGTTCCAGCATCGGCTTATACGTTTTGGTCATTGCCAAAGAGCTGGAATACAAGGCAAAACAAAATTGGTTTTCTAATGCGAGATAATCGCTTGTGAGGCTTTTTTTCTGGGTCATGATAGCGTCGCTGGTGAGATGTTTGTAGAGCTTAGAGCTTAGAGCTTAGACCTGAGACATTAGTCCTCAATCCTTGCGAGAGTCAGGCAAAGTCAGGCAAGCATGCGCCACCAAATCGAGCGCAGGTCGCGCATTACCTTGTTTGTCGGTCCAAACTTTGGGTGTCAAAGCGCCCGATAAACTCACGCTAGCACCATCTTCAAGTCGTAACAGCTTGTCACGTAAGGCGTCATTAAAAGCGATCACATTACAAATAATGCCGTCGCCGTCATCGGTCATGGCTTTGACCTTGCAGGTCACGTAGACACTACCACCATGTCCGTTACGTTGTTCCGCTACGCCATACAGGCGGCCGGCAATGAGTGCGTCGATCATAAATTTTGCTCTAGTAGACAATAGTTTTCGCATTATCCCAGATTTTCCATTTGGATTTGTGATGATGAGGTATGCACTTTTTGAGACAGTTTTGTTGCGAATGAGGCGTCAATAG
>CAYXJI010000565.1:0-1720 GCA_964465175.1 uncultured Burkholderiaceae bacterium
TCTAGCGGTTTATCTAAGCGCAAAACCGACTATATTCTAGACTTGGCGACCCATTTTAAAGAAGGTAAAGTGCACGTTGATAAGTGGGCAGATATGTCGGACGAAGAAGTAATTGCCGAACTGGTCCAAATTAGAGGCATTAGCCGCTGGACCGCCGAGATGTTTTTGATTTTTAATTTGTTGCGGCCTAATATTTTGCCTTTAGATGATACGGGTCTACTCTCAGGTATTAGTAAAAATTATTTTTCGGGCGAGCCCGTTTCACGCATTGATATTCGTGAAGTCGCAGCAAATTGGGAGCCTTGGAGAACTGTCGCCACATGGTATATGTGGCGCAGCTTAGATTCAAATTTGGTATAACTTGGTACAATCAAGCTTATTTTTTTAACTCGTGTGGATTTTTTAAGGAGGCACGATGACTAAAACGACATTCCTAGGATTTGAGCAATCAATCGCGGAACTTGAGACAAAGATAGAAGAATTGCGTTTTGTGCAGGACGATTCGGCGGTAGATATTTCGGAGGAAATTGACCGCTTGTCACAAAAAAGCCAGATGTTGACCAAAGATATCTATGCCAAATTAACACCTTGGCAGGTTTCGCAAATCTCTCGCCACCCCCAGCGTCCTTACACGCTGGATTATATTTCTCAAATATTTACTGATTTTCACGAGTTACATGGTGACCGTGCATTCGCAGATGATCTTGCGATCGTCGGTGGCTTGGCGCGATTTAATGGCCAGGCTTGCATGGTTATTGGACATCAAAAAGGGCGTGACACGAAAGAGCGCGCGATGCGTAATTTTGGCATGCCTAAGCCTGAAGGCTATCGCAAAGCGATGCGCTTGATGAAACTGGCTGAAAAATTTGATATTCCCGTTTTTACTTTTATTGATACTACTGGTGCATGGCCAGGGATCGATGCGGAAGAGCGCGGGCAATCAGAGGCGATTGGACATAACTTATATGTTATGGCTGAACTGAAAGTGCCCTTGATCGCAACCATTATTGGTGAGGGCGGCTCCGGTGGTGCCTTGGCTTTGGCGGTTGGTGATTCCGTTTTGATGTTGCAATATGCAACTTATTCTGTGATTTCGCCTGAAGGATGTGCCTCTATTTTGTGGAAGACCTCTGAACGTGCGTCAGACGCAGCCGAAGCGCTTGGTTTAACTGCCAATCGTTTAAAAGCAATGGGCTTGATCGACAAGATTATTAATGAGCCATTGGGTGGCGCGCACCGTGATCCGAAGCAGATGTGTGCTTTGGTCAAACGCGCACTGGCCGATACTTTACGTCAATTTCAAGGCGTGAAAACAAAAGACTTGCTCGAAGCTCGCCATGAAAAATTAATGAGCTATGGCAAATTTAAGGAAACCCGAGTTTCAGAATGAGTTCCTCGCACTTGAACAGTGCTGCTCAGTTAGAACACCGTTTTTTTGCCAGACTCACCGCTCTCATACAGAGTCAAGTCACTACTGCTAAACAGCATGGATTCGCTGTTGCTTATAGTGGTGGACTTGACTCTACGGTCTTACTCAAATTGGCCCGTCGGTTTGCCTTACATGAGAAACTCCCCATTTTCGCCTTCCATATTCATCATGGCTTAAGCGCCAATGCTGATCATTGGCTGCGGCATTGTGAGCAGGTGTGCCTGAAAGAAGGCGTTTTATTTCGCGCCAAATTGGTCAGTGTTGATAAGCAAGGGCAGGGCACAGAATCTG
>CAYXJI010000566.1:0-1704 GCA_964465175.1 uncultured Burkholderiaceae bacterium
ACAAACATATCGGTATCGCCGAATTAAAAATCGGCTCCACGTTCATTATCGCCCCAAGAGAAACGCCATGACAAAACGCACCCGAATCAAACTCAAAGAGCAATTCCAACAAGGAAAAATGCCCAGCCAAGATGATTTCACCGACCTGATTGAGTCGATGTTAAACATGCTGGATGAAGGCTTTGAAAAAACACCTGAACACGGTCTGAAGCTAGCGCAATTACGCGATGGGAAACTCATGAGTTTTTACAAAGACATCAGTTCAGGCAATCAGCTATGGTCACTCGGATTGGCTAAATCCAGTAGCAACTTAAATATTCAGGATGCGCGCCACCAAAGTGTGCTCACCTTAGCGAGTCAACGTGATGATAAAGGGGTACATCACAGTGCGGTCGGCATCAAGCAAGAGAATCCACAGCACGAGCTTGATGTAGCAGGCTGCGTGGCCTCATTTGGACGGATGGGAAAAGTAGGAGAATTTGCCGTGCCTGCCGATAGCAATTGGTATGACATTACCGACTTTATGACCGGCTGCCAAGCCTTTGAAGTCATCGCCGGTGTAGGTGCCAAAGATGCCGAAGGGCGCTATGCATTGACCCATGCATTTGCATTAAACGCGTTTGACGCCAATGGCAGTATCGAATATCAACAAACTTATTTTGGCATCAAATGCAATCGCATTGAATTGCGCTGGCAGAGTGCCGGTGACAGCAAGCCATTTGAATTCAAATTGCAAATGCGAGTGGGGTGTAGCTATGGGAGTGAGGTATGGATTCAATATCGTATTACTAAATTATGGTATGACACCTTGATGCTAGGAAGCGAGAACAAACCCGAGCGCGCACCTCAGCCACAATATGATCCCAAAGGTAAAGTGAAAGTCTGAGGGCATCATGAACCAACTTCCCATCACACTCACGCTAGCCCAAGGCAATCTAATCTTAGAAGCCTTGGCAGAACGTCCCTTCAAACAAGTATTTGAATTAATTGGCATACTCAATCAACAGGCGACCCTCTTGTTTCCCGATACGGAAGCGCCCAATGCATTAGCTAGCTTTGTACTCAGTGCCGCCCAGCTACGCTTAATCATAGAAGCATTGGGTGAGCTTCCGTTTAATCGAGTGCATCTCTTGCTACAAGGCCTGCATCAACAACTATTGAATGCTAGGGAAGCGCACGCCCTATGATAGCGGACGATCACATTAAGCGTCTGCAAGCAGATCCCGACGGCATCGATTTTGAAGCATTGCGGCGCACGGGCATTGCGTCGCTACAAGCGCTATCGAGTCAAAATTGGACTGACTACAATCTGCATGACCCTGGTGTCACACTGCTGGAATTATTATGTTATGGATTAAGCGATCTGGTGTATCGCACTGATTTTGACGTACCCGATTTCCTCGCCACCGACGGCAACTTTATCGACTATGCGCAGCAAGCCTTGTTTCCGCCGGAAGACGTATTTCCGTGCCGCCCTGTCACCCATACCGACTATTGTAAGCGCATCTACCAACAAATCCCTGAGGTCGATGATGTGTGGATTCGCCCGGTTTATGGCAAGCTTTCCGGCGCAGATGAATTGAGTGACAAGAAGACGCAAGCCAATTTAATTCCGAATGGCTTATTTTCGGTATTTATCAAATCCCATGAATCTTTGGTTGATGCACCGAAGAAAACCGAAGCAGCACTCAAAAAAGAGATCAT
>CAYXJI010000567.1:0-617 GCA_964465175.1 uncultured Burkholderiaceae bacterium
GTCAATACGATGCCGAAGTTTGCTGCTTTGTTTGTGTTGTTCTCTATGGCGAATTGTGGCTTGCCAGCGACCTCAGGTTTCGTCGGCGAATTCATGGTGATCATTGGTGCGGTGAAGTTTAATTTCTGGATCGGCATGTTGGCCGCAACCGCGTTGATCTTCGGCGCTGCCTACTCTTTGTGGATGGTCAAACGCGTGGTGTTCGGTGCGATTACGCATGACCACGTAGCAAAATTGACTGACTTGAACAAGCGTGAATTCTTTATGCTGGGCGTCCTGGCGATTGCCGTGATCGCAATGGGCTTGTATCCAGCGCCATTTACGGATGCCATGCAAGTGTCCGTTGCCGATTTATTGAAACATGTTGCAACATCAAAAATTGCGCCATAGTGGCCATTAGAAATTAGAAATCAATAATATGAACCTGATTATTCCACCATCACTTTATCCAGAGTTATTTTTGCTACTGTCGATCTGCGCTATTTTGCTGGTCGATATGTTTCTCGGTGATGCCAAGCGAAATATTACCTATGCACTGAGCCTATTAGCGCTTGGGGTGGGCGGCGTTTTGACGATGAATGTGACGAACGATACTTCGGTGTATTTGAGTAAGAACA
>CAYXJI010000567.1:627-1703 GCA_964465175.1 uncultured Burkholderiaceae bacterium
GCCATGTCCAATCTGATGAAAATGTTTAGCTACATTGCGGTAGGCGTGACTTTCATTTATGGACGTCAATATGCGACAGATCGCAGTATGACCAGTGGCTTGCTCGGTGGCGAATTCTATACATTGGCTTTGTTTTCCTTGTTGGGTCAAATGATCATGATTTCGGGTAATAATCTTTTGATTATTTACCTTGGTTTAGAGTTGATGTCTTTGGCGCTTTACGCCTTGGTTGCCTTGCGTCGTGATAACAATGTTTCGACAGAAGCAGCGATGAAATATTTCGTACTGGGCGCTTTGGCTTCTGGTTTCTTGTTATACGGTATCTCGATGTTGTACGGCGCGACAGGTACTTTGAATTTAAATGAAATGTCTAAGATGGCGTCCGCTGTGACCGCAAACAAGCCGATTTTAGTCTTTGGCATTGTTTTCTTAGTGGCGGGTCTGGCATTCAAATTGGGTGTCGTACCATTCCACATGTGGGTGCCCGACGTTTATCAAGGTTCGCCAACGGTCGTCACTTTGTTATTGGGGGGCGCACCTAAGTTAGCCGCGTTTGCGATTACCTATCGTTTATTAGTCGAAGGCTTGTCTAGTTTGGCCGTAGATTGGCAGCAGATGTTGATGGTATTGGCTGTGATGTCGATGGCAGTGGGTAATATCACCGCGATAGCGCAGACCAATTTAAAGCGTATGCTTGCTTACTCCACGATTTCTCAAATGGGCTTCATGTTGCTTGGTTTACTGTCTGGCGTATCGAACGGAAGTTCGGCCTTTGCAGCGGAAGCCTACAGTGCGTCGATGTTTTATGCGATTACGTATGTGATGACGACCTTAGGCACTTTCGGCATTATTTTAATGTTGTCGCGTGCCGGATTCGAAGCTGAAAATATTGCCGACTTAAAGGGATTGAATAAGCGTAGCAAATGGTTCGCCTTCATTATGTTGCTGTTGATGTTCTCCTTGGCAGGCATTCCTCCTTTAATGGGATTCTATGCAAAATTGTCTGTATTGAGCGCCGTGGTCGCAGCAGGCCAGGTTTGGTTGGCGGTCGCAGCAGTGTTGTTCTCATTGATCGG
>CAYXJI010000568.1:0-1644 GCA_964465175.1 uncultured Burkholderiaceae bacterium
ACGATGGTGGATGCACTTTTCGAAGCATTTTTTGCGTGAATGAGGCGAAAATAGCGAGTTATTGGCAGAGAAGAGCAACAAAAATGACCGAAAATGAACCCTCGGCGCTCAAAAAGCGCCTTAGGCGCGCCTAATGGAAAATCTCGGTTTAAACCTCTTCATTTGAGCGAATTGAAATTACGATGAATAAAGACCTAGACTACCGCATACGCCGCGCCACCTCAGAGGATTTCTCTGGCATCAAAACACTGTATCAACACGTTGCGCGCCAAGGGGGCGGTATTGCGAGAACCGAAGATGAAATTACGGAGGAATATATCCATCACAATTTGGCAAGTGCGAACACGCGTGGCATAGCTTATGTGGCCGAAGTCGGCGAACAAATCGTCGCGGAGATTCATGCCTATTCGCCGGTCCCCAAAGTATTCGCGCATATTTTGTCCGACTTAACGATTGCAGTACATCCTGATTACCAAGGGAGTGGCATTGGCCGTGCAATTTTTAGCGCGCTACTGGACAATGTTAAACAGCACCAAAGTGACATTTTGCGCGTCGAGCTATTCGTGCGACAGTCCAATCTCAAAGCAATCACTTTTTATCAGAGCTTGGGGTTTGAAATCGAAGGCCACTTCCAACAACGCGTGCGCCGCCCAGATGGTGCTTTAGAAGCGGATGTCCCTATGGCATGGCGACGCAGCCTCTAATACTTACTTTTGTACGCGTTCGGGCGCAAACAATTGACGAAAAGCGATCAAAACGGCGGGATGATAAATTGTCGCATGCGTTTCATTGGCAAAATGTTCGTAAGTCCAGCTCAAAGCCTTTGGCTTCTTTACTTTCAACATCTCTGCAAAATTCTTGATTACCTTTTCCATGCCACGCTGTCCGCTACTGGCGAAATACAAGTTCTTTGCGAGCAGAGGTTGTGCCTGCAATTTCTCGGCAAACTGCGTCGTCAAACGCTCATCGTTCCACCACAAACTGGGATCTATAGCGATATACGTCTGAAACATATCGGGCGTGTGAAACAAAGTCTCTATCGTAAAGAGTCCCGCCAAGGACTCCCCGACCAATGCACGCTCTTGGGTAGTACGATAACGCTGTTCGATTTCAGGAATTAATTCATTAGTCAAAAACCGACGATAAGCCTCAGCGCCACCCAGATTCGGAATCGCTTTTTTATCCATTTCACTATCACTTACTCCTGTCAAGTCACGACGCCGCACGGTATTTTCTATTCCCACCAAAATAAATGGTCGCATCGTTCCGTTTGCTATCGACACTTGCATCAAGCCAACAATATGCAAAAAATCTTCTGCGATACCGCCATCTGGCATGTAAATGACGGGATAAGATTTTGATGGGTTTTGTTGATAGCCGTCGGGTAAATACACATTGATCCGTCTGGTTTCTTGCATGGTTTTGGAGACTAGTTCTAGGGATTCGCCTATAACTACGGGTTTGACGGTGACTTGGGCTTTGCTTGCTGGTGCTATTGTTAGGCTGGTGGCTAATAAGATGGTGATGATTAGGTGCTTGATGTGCATTGTTTTCTCTGAATTGGTATTAGTTAAACCTTGAAGTGGTTGTCGTTGATTATTTTTATTTGCTTTTTTGTTTGCTGTTTGCTTTTTTGTTTGCTGT
>CAYXJI010000569.1:0-805 GCA_964465175.1 uncultured Burkholderiaceae bacterium
GTCTTTCTTGTTGCTAATGGTGTAGCTTGCGGTATGGTTTTATTGCTTGAACTAGTTGTGGCTGGTGCTGCGCTTGACGCAGCGCTCGCTGGCGAACTTGGTGTTTGTGATGCTACTTGTCCATTTTGTGTCGCAAATACGGTGCTGCTTACCCCGATAAAAATGATAGGGAGTAAGCATGTGAAGCGAGATAAAGATGCTAAATTTTTATTGCGCACTCTTATTCCTCTGTTTTTACAGGTGGTGTTTCTTTGTTTAAATAAGCATTAAAGCCGCCATCCAAATAGGCGTCAGGTGGTAGCTCATCCACTAACACTGCGGCATCAATCTCTGCTAGGTCATTGATTTGTTGCTCTTGCTCGTACTCGTAAATGCTGTAAAGCCCTAGCATTAAAACCAATAACGGCAATGCCAACCACATTTTCTTGATCCAAGATTTTTGGGAAAACGACACGCCATTGCTACCTGCAAGCACGCCGCCAAACGCCAAGGCGCGACTTGGTTCGGCTTGTTTTTGACGCGATAAGGCCAATTGACGCGCAGCGGCTAAGCGTTCCAAAGTCGCTTCTGGAAGTTTTTCACTCGATTCCGTCATTGCTCGGCGTACTTTGTAGGCGAAGTCGATTTCTTCTTTGTCTTTTGCGTAAGTCATAAATGTATCCCTATTGCTTTAAGTGATGCTGCCAGTGCGTGAGTCGCTCTCGAACAATGCGTCTTCACGCTCCCCTCTGAACAGCCCATGGCGGTTGCTGTCTCAGCGACATCCATGTCTTCCCAGTAACGCATGAGGAAGGCTTCGCGTTGA
>CAYXJI010000569.1:815-1258 GCA_964465175.1 uncultured Burkholderiaceae bacterium
GACGTGTAGGAAGTTTTTTTATTTGATCGTCAATGATATTTAAAACTTGCTCTCTTTCCAACTTTTGCTCTGTTGATTCTGCCGCTTCACTTCCTTCTTCTGAGGCGTGTACTTCTAATAGATCAAAACTATCGTCATCTTGATTATTGCTCGTGATATTGGAAAATAGACTAATGCGATTATTTCTAACTTTTTCTCTGCGGAAATAATCTAGTATAGTATTTTGCAAAATACGTTGAAACAACATCGGCAATTCATTAGCGGGTTTGTCGCCATATTTTTCTGATAACTTGATCATGGCGTCTTGCACGATGTCTAATGCAGATTCGTCGTTACGAACCATGTAAACTGCATGTTTGAAGGCGCGGCGTTCTACGCCTTCGAGGAAGTTGGATAGTTCTTTTGTGGTTGCCATTCGGAGGATGGTGCCTAGTAAAACGTAA
>CAYXJI010000569.1:1268-1626 GCA_964465175.1 uncultured Burkholderiaceae bacterium
CGTAAAATTTCTAAAATGTTAGAAAAAGCGAAATGCAAGCGTAAGCGCCTTAACGAGCTAATCGTGAAATCGGTTTACATTTCTTGCACATTTCCGGTGTGATCATTTTTGATCTCATACCAAAAGTGCGCACATGCTAGCAAAAAAGCCTAACGATGTCCTCTTATTTCAGTAAAAACGACGCTTAAGCGTTTGAATTTAAGGATTTCTTTCGAATTTCTTGCGCTGTTCACTCAAATAGTCTTGACCAAATTGCTGCATCGCAGTAGTGTAGAGCCTCGCTCCAAAATCTCGGAGTACCAATACTTGTTTGATCTGGCTCACAATGCCTCTGTCAGCAAGTCACTATCAGTAAATG
>CAYXJI010000570.1:0-1612 GCA_964465175.1 uncultured Burkholderiaceae bacterium
AATCGTTGTGGTCTATTGAGATACTGAATTCGGATTAAATCCGCGTTTCCTTAAATAATTGTGCTAAATCGGCTTCGATAAAACCGCGTGATCCGTGTTCTGTGATGACTTGAGCAATGTCTAAATAGCTGCCGGATTCACCATCTTGTTTGCCAGTCATGGTCATGGCTGAGGCATACATGCGGCGACGATTATTAATTCTGTCAAAGCGCTGCACGCAGAATGTGTGATACGGAGAACCGAGTTGCTCGACTCTGGCGTTGGGAACATCAATACCCGCCTTGTTTGCCAGGCGGTGTGCCAGATATTCCCATTTTCCTATGTCGTAACGATCTTCCTGTGCGGGGAATTTGGCGATCCATAGGCTGCCATCTATATCTTGAAAATTAGCTTTTGGTCGCGCGCCGCCTAGCGATGAGCCAGGTGCCATCAGCATCGCCAGCCATTGTTCATATTCGGGTAAAGATTCAATCCCAACGTCTTGTATCCGTGTTGCCAGCGCTTGTAATTCACGCAGTTGACTGACAGGTGGAACGGCAAATTCTGCGGCGGCAATGAAGTTGCCTTGAACATCCTGAAATCGTAACCCACCCATGCGAGAAGTATCTTGTACGGCGAGTAAAAAATCGATATCAAAAAATGTCTTGCTGGCTCTTTTTTCCTTGATGGCATTGAGAGATTCTCGACGCTCGATCAAGACGCGGCCCCATCGGTCTGGCGCGGAATCGCGAAAGATACCCGCGAGTGAGCCGCGAACCGGATACTGATGCCCAACGACTAGTGGCAAATAAGGATCAATGGCATAAGCGTCTTTGTGCTGCAGCCATGTATTGTCGTAACTAAAAGAGGCTGGTGCATCGGTATGATCAGAGATACGCAATTCGCCTATCGGCAATGACTGCATGTCGCCAATATCATCTAGCCAGATTCGGACAAGCGTAGATGCAAAAGTAGATGCACGTGCCATGTTTATCCCTGATCGTTTGATGGCGGTTTATGCTTATATTTCGCCAACACTTGATTGATTAAGGATGGTGCATTTGCCTGATCAGTTTTTGCTATCGTACCGGTATCGTGGCTTCGTTTTAGCTTTGTACCAGTGAGACTTTGTTTGGGTTTGGTAACAAAACTCGCGTCTTGTAGTTTGCGTCCCAACACATCTTCGCTGGCTAATTGATCAATGTCTTGGGCTAAGCCTAAAGTCTGTAGCGCACTTAGATAAGAACCGAATGCGACCGTGGGATCACCGTTTTCGACCCGACGCAAGGTTTCTCTTGAAACCCCCATGCGTTCAGCAAATAAAGTCGTGGTGAGCTTACGCCGTAAGCGGGCAAGGCGGATGCGTTCGCCGAACGCCGCCATCTGTGCGATTTGATTTGGGTAGAGAGTGAGAGATTTCTTGGTCATAATGTCCCATATATTGGTCAAAATAATTTAGTTTGTCAATTATATGAGTCATATAAATTTTTATCTAAAGCAATTTTCGTCAAATATGCCACATAAAGTAGGCTATATTATCTTTCTTGCCTACTTTATGCGGCATATATATCATGCTTTAACCCAGAATTTCCATTAGGATTTGAGACGATGGTGGATGCACTTTTCGAGGCAG
>CAYXJI010000571.1:0-1609 GCA_964465175.1 uncultured Burkholderiaceae bacterium
TGACAATGTAGAACGTACTACACATCCATTGATCATGCGCGCTCAAGAAGCGGAGTTAGCTTGGGCAGATTTACAAGCGGCCTTAGAAGAATTAGACCAGGCGTGCAGTAATTTCGACTACGAAAAAGTACGCAGTCTGATACAGCATTTGGTGGTTGAATATCAGCCTCAGTGCGGTATTGAAGATTTTATTTGGCAGATAAAGAACA
Organism: uncultured Burkholderiaceae bacterium; assembly: GCA_964465175.1. Taxonomy (GTDB): domain Bacteria; phylum Pseudomonadota; class Gammaproteobacteria; order Burkholderiales; family Burkholderiaceae_D; genus Undibacterium. Next base: position 210 of record CAYXJI010000571.1, read on the forward strand.
AAGCCTAGACGCAGAGGCGCGGAGTTCGCGGAGATATTTTTCAAAAAACTCTGCGTACTCTGCGCCTCAGCGGCAAAACCTTTCAAAAAGAATTTGCATTTTTTAGATAGAGAACATTATGTCCCTACTTTCCAAAAGTATTTTTAAAGCCTACGACATCCGCGGCATCATCGATAAAACCCTAGACGCCGACGTCGCCTATGCGATTGGTCAAGCCTTCGGCAGTGCCGCACTGGCTAAAGGTGAAAAAACCGTCGTGATTGGACGTGATGGTCGTTTGTCTGGTCCTTCGCTGACAGCAGCATTAGCGATGGGATTACAAGCCACGGGTATTGATGTGATTGACCTCGGCGTAGTCGCTACACCGATGGTCTATTTCGGCACCCATGTTCTAGGCGCGACATCCGGCATTATGGTTACCGGCAGTCACAATCCACCTGACTACAATGGTTTCAAAATGGTGCTGGCGGGTGAAGCAATTTATGGCGATACCATACTCGCGCTGTACGACCGTATCGTCGCAAAAGACTTCGCAGTCGGTGAAGGTAGTTACAGCACTCACGATATCAAAGCCGCCTATCTGGAACGCATCGTCAGCGACGTCAAACTCACGCGCAAGATCAAGATCGCAGTCGATTGCGGCAATGGCGTCGCTGGTGCATTTGCAGGCGATTTGTACCGCGCGATGGGTTGCGAAGTAACAGAATTATTTTGCGAAGTCGACGGTAATTTCCCGAATCACCATCCTGATCCGGCACATCCAGAAAACCTGCAAGACCTGATCCGTTGCTTACAAACTTCCGATGCCGAAATTGGCTTAGCTTTTGATGGCGACGGCGATCGCTTGGGTGTGGTGACTAAAGACGGGCAAATCATCTACCCAGATCGTCAACTGATGTTATTTGCCGCCGATGTATTGAGTCGCCATCCAGGTGAACAGATTTTGTATGACGTGAAATGCACACGTCATTTATCCAGCTGGATCAAGAATCATGGCGGCGTACCTTTGATGTGGAAGACGGGTCACTCGCTGGTCAAAGCCAAACTCAAAGAAACTGGCTCACCATTGGGCGGAGAAATGAGTGGTCACGTGTTCTTCAAAGATCGCTGGTATGGCTTCGATGATGGCATGTATGCTGGCGCGCGCTTATTAGAAATTCTGAGCAAAGTTGCCGACATGACGACGACACTCAATGAGTTGCCGCAATCGACCAGCACCCCCGAATTGCAATTGAAATTAAATGAAGGCGAAAACTTTGCCATCATCGCTGAGATGCAAAAGAATGCGAATTTTCCGGGTTCGACCGAGATCATTAATATTGATGGTTTGCGGGTGGAATATCCAGACGGTTTCGGTTTAGCGCGTTCATCGAATACGACGCCGGTCATCGTGATGCGCT
>CAYXJI010000572.1:0-998 GCA_964465175.1 uncultured Burkholderiaceae bacterium
TTTTTTGTAGTGCAGAGTTGGATTGAGATGGTCGGGTTTATGATTAAGCCAAAATTAAGTTTAAAAGGACGGGCATTACGCTACCTTTCTATGCGCGAACACAGTCGCCATGAATTACTGCGTAAATTGTCTTCCTATGTACAAGAAGGGGAGGATCTTGAAGCTTTACTTAACTTTTTGGAAGAGTCCAAATTTTTATCTGACCAGCGATTTTCTGAGGTACTTGTGAATAAACGCCAGGCCAGATTCGGTAATCACAAGATCATGGCGGAATTGCAAAGTCATCAATTACATAAAGACGATTTGGATGATTTAAAGCTAGAGTTGCGCCAAACTGAAGAATTGCGTGCGATTGCGCTTTTGCATAGAAAATTTTCAATGGCGCCCGCCGACCATCGTGAGAAAGCCAAACAAATGCAATTCCTTGCGCAGCGCGGATTTTCGAGTAGTGCGATTAATGTGGCTTTACGGGCATCGCGAGAATCGTTGGATGACAATGGAATTAGTCATTGAGCTGTGCTAGAATCCACAGGTTTTTTGCAACGCCGCAAGAGCGGCTGTTACCGTAGAAGCTACGATAACGCACGCAATTGTGGCTTTTTATATTCGAATTGCCGCCAGCAGGCATGATGTCATTCACCATACTCATTACTTTTAGCGCTCAACTTGTTGAGCTAGGTTGTGCTATTCAAGCGTCAATGCGAACCTTGGTTGAGAGCGTGCGTCATCGCCAACATCGTGTTTTTGTTCGTGATCATGTTGGTGCTTATGCCGAGTTAATCGCTAAAATTTCTCCTCAAGATTTTCCCCTGTTTGTTCACTAGACGTAACGCCACTATGGTCGTTGCGTTTTTTTGTTTGAGCATCCGATTTTTTGAGTGTTTTGGTGTTTTGGGAAATGGGGGGAAGTTGGGCGTGAATTCTAGAATTGGTCGTTTTTGCTTTATCGGCTTTTGTAAAAACTTAAGTCGTATCTTTCGTTTTTTTGTTTTAATTTT
>CAYXJI010000572.1:1008-1595 GCA_964465175.1 uncultured Burkholderiaceae bacterium
CCTCAGTGTCTGAAGGGAAGTCGTATGAAAATCCATGAATATCAGGGTAAAGAAATCCTCCGTAAATACGGAGTGACCGTAACGAGCGGTATCCCATGCATGTCCGTTGAAGAAGCAGTCAAAGCTGCTGAAACTTTAGGCGGTCCTGTTTGGGTTGTGAAAGCACAAATCCACGCAGGTGGCCGTGGTAAAGGTGGCGGCGTTAAAGTTGCTAAATCCATGGAGCAAGTACGTGAATACGCTGAGGCGATCATGGGTATGCAATTGGTCACGCACCAAACTAGCCCAGAAGGCCAAAAAGTACGTCGCCTGTTGATCGAAGAAGGCGCTGACATCAAGAAAGAACTGTACGTCAGTATGGTGACGGATCGCATCAGTCAACGCGTGGTGTTGATGGCGTCTTCTGAAGGCGGTATGGATATTGAGGAAGTGGCTGAATCACATCCAGAATTGATCCACTCTATCGCGATCGATCCAACAGCTGGTTTGCAAGATGCTGAAGCGGATGATATCTCCCGAAAAATCGGTGTACCAGAAGGCTCTATCGACGACGCACGTGTTCAGTTGAAAGGCTTGTACAAAGCTTT
>CAYXJI010000573.1:0-1586 GCA_964465175.1 uncultured Burkholderiaceae bacterium
AGCGATCGCCGCCACTTTAGGCGCAGGCAAACGCAAGGACAATTGTGCTTGCGTAAAAAAAGAATGGCGCCACAAGTAATACATGAGCGAGGCAAAAATGCCGGCAATCATTGTGATGTGCAAACCAGAAATCGAAATCAAATGCCCGATGCCAGTACGATTAAAAATTTGCCAGTCACTCTGCGCAATCTCTCTTTGATCGCCGATGACCAAAGCAGCGATCACACCTGCATATGGCGCGTCACCCAAAGTGGACATGATTTTTGCGCGCAAATGAAAACGCGCAGCTTGATTCAGATTGTGCGGACTCCAGACAAACGCTTGCTGGAGTTGGTTAGAAACAGGGACAAGGGATGCAGTAGTGTTATTACGCACAGAACCCGTAGCCCGTATGCCCTGCTCTAACAGCCAGACCTCATAATCAAAGCCCTCTGGATTGGCATTGCCATGCGGTCGCTTTAAACGCACGGTGAGTTGCCAACGTTGCCCGGGACGCAAATCAACATGAGCAATAGGATGCGATGACGCATCGAACCAAGCTAACGCAAGTCGAACCGGAAGTTTATTTAGTGTCGCTGCATCCCCATTCACGGAGGCAGAAGCAGACGCTGCATTGCTATGATAGTGCTCGACTAAAAAATTAAATCGCACACCTTGCGGTACGCGGTTCGGTAAATCGTCGATCACGCCGGTAATTTGCAGGTCGCGATTTTCTAAGGAAGATGGTAATTGTTGGCTTAAATAGTAATGCGCATAGAGTCCCGCCCAGCAAAATCCCAGCAGCACGGCGAACAGGATTTGTATGCCAACTTTCCATCGTGGCTTTAACTGCGACGGGAAGATTAGCCGCAGAGAAAAAACCATAGGGCAGCTGACCAATAGCCACACTGGCCATAATTCCGCCTGTTGCTGTAACAGCGCGACGCCAAGCGCAAAACCGATCAGCGCCAGCCGCATATGGCCTAGCGCAAAACGATCTGTCCAGCCATGCGCGGCAGGACAGACAAGACATTCGCACTAGTTTGCTGCGCGGCTTCGGACAAAGTGAGTTGACGCAAGCTGGCAAATTCATGACCAATTTGCACCAACTCGCCCGGCGTGTTGATCCCCGGATGACACCAACGCGGCGCGATGTCTGGCGCATCAGTTTCTAACACGATGCTAGTCAAGGGCAATTCGCTTGCGAGACGCCGAATTTGTAAAGCGCGGGTAAAAGTCATAGCACCACCAAAGCCCAATGTAAAACCAAGATCGATAAAATGCTGCGCTTGTTGCTCACTGCCATTAAAAGCATGCGCGATACCACCCTGAACCGGAATACGCCGCAAATGCTTTAATATTTTATCTTGTGATTTTCGCACATGCAACAGCACAGGCAAACCAAAATCTCGCGCTATTTTCAATTGCTCGCTATAAAAAAATTCTTGCTTCTCCCTCAAAGGAGATTCACACAGCGCCGGTACGAAGTAATCGAGTCCAATTTCACCGACCGCCACCAAGCGTGCTCCGGCCACAGTATCATGGAGCAAGCGCGCAATTTCTGCACGCAAAAACACGAGATCATCCTCATGCGAGGTCGGCACATA
>CAYXJI010000574.1:0-1576 GCA_964465175.1 uncultured Burkholderiaceae bacterium
TCCGGTGTGCCTTCAAATTGCATGCCAACCTCTATCGGCGACGGCAAACGACTACGCTCTTCAATTTTTACTAATTAAGCGTCGTATTCACCGAAAGCATCTTCCGGCTCAACTTGTATCGTCTCATTAAATCCGACTTCCATTCCCTCCAAAGCTTCTTCGATCTTTGGCAAGGTGTTCTCGTAGCCACCGTGCAGATACACCATAGGCTCTTGTCCTTGTTCGATCAGATTACCGAGCGTATCCGACAAGCTGTACTCGACCGTCACCACGGTATTTTTGGCAATTTTCATACTATTTCCTTAAAAATTTCAGTTCTTTTTTGCAGCATCGTGCATTATACCCTCGTCAAGCAAGCGACTATCATTTATCCTGCCTGAACTTTTTATTTCCTCTACATCAAAGCTTCACTATGAAAAAATCTCCTGCACTCACTTTACTCGGCGGCATTTCTCCTGAAGAATTTTTTGCTGAATATTGGCAAAAGAAACCACTTCTGATACGCCAAGCCATCCCTGGGTTCAAAGCCTTATTCAGCCCAGAAGAATTGTTTGAAATGGCCGGACGAGACGATGTGGAATCAAGATTAATTTGTTTTTTTGATCAACATTGGGAAATGAAAAATGGTCCTATCGATAAGATTCCGGTCAAAGAGAAAAAAGATTGGACCTTATTGGTGCAAGGCGTGAATTTACACCAAGCTAAAGCGGATGAATTATTACGCCAATTTCGCTTCGCGCCAGATGCGCGGCTAGATGATCTAATGATCAGCTACGCACGTGAAGGTGGCGGCGTTGGACCTCACTTTGATTCCTATGACGTATTTTTATTGCAAGCCCACGGGCAACGCCGTTGGCAAATCAGTGCGCAAAAAGATTTGAGTTTGATTGAGGGCATGCCTTTAAAGATACTGCGCAATTTTAAGAGCGAACAAGAGTTCATTTTAGAACCGGGTGACATGCTGTACTTACCACCCCACTATGCGCATGATGGCGTAGCGCTGGGGGAATGCATGACTTACTCGATAGGATTTCGCTCACCATCTTACCAAGAGTTGGGCGAGAGCTTCTTGCAATTTATGGCAGATACGATAGAGCTACCAGGTCGCTACGCCGATCCTGATCTGCAAATAAGCAAAGCACCCGCAGAGTTAAGTGAAAGCATGTTGGCTAAAGTTATGAATGAACTCAACAAAATCACCTTTAGCAAAGAAGACATGGCGATCTTTCTGGGAGAATATTTAACCGAACCAAAAGCCAGTGTCTTTTTCGATTCGCCAGAGAAGCCCTTGAGCCCTAAGAAATTTAGTCAAGCGGCCTTAAAGCATGGCGTCCGACTAGCACTCAAGACCCAGATGCTATACCAAGGAAGCCATGTGTTTATCAATGGCGAGTCATTTAGCGCAGGCAAAGCAGATAGACCAAGCCTCAACAAGCTAGCGAATCAACGCTCGCTCGATGCAAACGATATCGCAGCAGCATCAGACGATGTACGAGAAGCCTTCTGTATTTGGTATGAAGATGGCTGGCTCGAATTAGCAAAGTAGTTCAAGTTTGACCAATAGGATTTACGCAAA
>CAYXJI010000575.1:0-1568 GCA_964465175.1 uncultured Burkholderiaceae bacterium
AGCTGCTTTAGCTTCTTCTGCTTTTGCGCCTTGTGCAAAAACCGCTACGCGCACTGTTTTACCTGTACCAGCCGGCAAAACTACTGCACCGCGAACAACTTGATCAGACTTCTTAGGATCTACGCCCAATTGCACAGAAACGTCGATGGATTCATTGAATTTTGCAGTTGCGCATTCTTTGATCAAAGTGATTGCGTTATCGAAAGAGTAAACTTTCAAACGATCTACTTTGGTTTTCAGCAATTTTGCTTTTTTCGTTAACTTAGCCATTACAGACCCTCCACCGTGATACCCATGGAACGTGCAGAACCGGCGATAGTACGCACAGCTGCATCCATGTCAGCAGCAGTCAAGTCTTTTTGCTTAACTGTTGCGATTTCTTCTGCTTGCGCACGGGTGATCTTACCGACCTTGTCCGTATGTGGCTTAGCAGAACCCTTAGTGATACCAGCTGCTTTTTTGATCATGTAAGTTGCTGGAGGCGTCTTCATTACGAATGTGAATGACTTATCAGCGAATGCGGTGATCACAACAGGAATCGGCATACCTGGTTCCATACCTTGAGTCTGCGCGTTAAATGCTTTGCAGAATTCCATGATATTCAAACCACGTTGACCCAATGCTGGACCGATTGGAGGGGATGGATTTGCTTTACCAGCTGGCACTTGCAGCTTGATAAAACCGATGATTTTCTTTGCCATGATGGCTCCTTCATGTATTGAGTAATAGCGCCTATCAACTACAAAATTGTCGAGAGGCTCCTCGTTGAGTAAATATTAGCTTCACCTATCGGTATGGCGCCAACCACCATTTCCTACGAATTCTTATGACCACCTTTAAACTTTTTCGACCTGACCAAACTCTAAGTCCACTGGTGTCGCACGCCCAAAAATAGTGACATTTACACGCACCTTAGACTTGGCGTAATTAACTTCTTCAACATTGCCGTTGAAATCAGTAAATGGACCTTCTTTAATACGGACCACTTCACCAACTTCATACAAAACTTTTGGCCTAGGCTTCTCAACACCATCCTGCACCTGCTGCAGAACCTTCTCAATCTCATGACGAGGAATTGGTGCCGGTTTGTTTGATTTTCCACCAATAAAGCCCGTGACCTTGCTCGTGTTTTTTACCAAATGCCAAGTATCATCTGTCATTTCCATTTCTACGAACACATAGCTCGGAAACAGGCGACGCTCAGTGACACTTTTCTTACCATTTTTAACTTCAATGACTTCTTCAGTCGGCACCAGAATTTGCCCGAACATATCTTGCATTTCAGCGCGCTCGATACGCTCCAACAAAGCACGATGCACACTCTTTTCCATGCCAGAATAGGCATGCACGGCATACCATTTTTTTGCACTCTTAGGGACAGAAACACCAGAGTCTTGCTCTGGCGCGCTATCCGTGCTTTTTTCTGAATTTTGTTCGCTCATTATTTAAGCCCAAGAATTACATTCATAATCAAATATTCAAGAACTTTATCAATCGTAAATAGGAAAATCGCCATGACTCCAACAAATCCAAATACAACCGCCGTCATCTGCCCAGCCTCTTTACGA
>CAYXJI010000576.1:0-1563 GCA_964465175.1 uncultured Burkholderiaceae bacterium
GCCCCGCCATAATGACCCTTTTTTATCTTTATCTTTTATCTTAATTCTTATAAATTCTTGAACTGCATTCAAACCAAGAAGACCTCTATCTACATTACCCTTTAAGCGTGCCTAGATCTTCTACATTAATGGTATCCAGATTACGGAACATCACCACCAAAATCGCCAAGCCAATTGCCGATTCTGCAGCAGCCACGGTCAAAATAAAGAAGACAAATACCTGCCCTGCTGCATCACCTAAATAATGGGAAAATGCGACAAAATTCATATTCACCGCCAACAACATCAACTCGATCGACATCAATAACACGATGATGTTTTTGCGGTTCATGAAAATACCAACGATAGAAATCGCGAATAAGATCGCGCCTATAATCAAAAAATGTGTCAAAGTCAAAGCCATTTATACACCTGTCTTTTCTGCATTAGCTGTGCTCGCTTGGGCATCAGTTGCCGCACGATTTGATTCTGCTTTCATACTGACGATACGCACACGATCAGCACGTTTTACTTTTACAGCAGCGGCTGGGTCAAAATATTTACTATCTTTACGTTTACGCAAAGTCAAAGCTACGGCAGCAACAATTGCCAGCAACAAAATGGCGGCTGCAACTTCAAACGCGAACACATAATTGGTAAAAATCTCTATACCTAAAGCCTTTGTATCACCAATTTTTGAAGCCTCCGCAGGAACATTATTGTCCGTACGCAAAAAGCCTCTAAACAATACAGCAGACATTTCTAAAGCGATCACGACACCGACAATCGCCGCCAGTGGCAAACGCCCCCAGAATCCTTCACGCAACTTGTCCATATTGATGTCCAACATCATGACCACGAACAAGAACAAGACCATGACAGCGCCGACATAGACTAAGACCAAAACGATTGCCAAAAATTCTGCTTTGAGCAAGAGCCAAATTCCGGCCGCATTCAAAAATGCCAATACCAAAGCTGCATGCACAGGATTACGCGCAGTGATCACTTGTGTTCCTGCGATAATCAAAATCGCCGAGAATACATAAAATAAGACGGTAACAAAATCCATAATTCAGCTCTTCCAGTTTAACGGTACGCTGCATCGGCTTGACGAGCCGCAGCAATTTCTGGTTCATAACGGTCACCGACTGCAAGCAACATCTCTTTAGTGAAATACAGATCGCCGCGTTTTTCACCGTGATATTCCAAAATATGGGTCTCTACAATGGAATCAACTGGGCAAGACTCTTCACAAAATCCGCAGAAAATACATTTGGTTAAATCAATATCGTAACGCGTGGTGCGACGGGAACCATCTTCACGTTGATCTGATTCAATCGTAATTGCCATTGCCGGGCAAACCGCTTCGCACAATTTACAGGCGATGCAGCGTTCCTCGCCGTTTGGATAGCGACGCAAAGCGTGCAAGCCCCGGAAACGCGGTGACTGTGGTGTTTTTTCTTCTGGAAATTGCACCGTAATTTTGCGCGCAAACATATAGCGACCGGTCAAGGCTAAGCCTTTGATCAACTCGCGCAGCATTAAGCTGCCAAAGAAATCATTAATTGCTTCCATTATTTGCTT
>CAYXJI010000577.1:0-1562 GCA_964465175.1 uncultured Burkholderiaceae bacterium
TGTCTGGGTTTTGGGCGAATTGTAGTTGTGGTGTGTCGCTATCGCTGGTCTTTTTGATTTTTTGATCGCTGGCATTCGCTACGCGCCAATCGGCGACGGCGGCTACTGCGATGAAAATATCTTGCGTGTTTACTTGGGCCATGACCGCATCATGCATTTGCTGTGCGGTTTGTACTTGCTGGCGTTGTACGCCATAAGGCGCTTCTAAGGCGGTTGGGCCAGAGACTAGTGTGACGTGCGCGCCAGCTTCCCACGCCGCTAGTGCAATCGCATAGCCCATTTTCCCTGAAGACAAATTGGTGATACCACGTACGGGGTCGATAGGTTCAAAGGTTGGGCCAGCGGTGATGAGTACACGTTTGCCTGCGAGTGTTTTGCTTTGGAATGCGGCTTCGAGTTCTGCCAAAATTTGCACTGGCTCTAACATGCGACCCATGCCGACTTCGCCACATGCTTGTACGCCGGCAGCCGGGCCGAAGACTTTAATGCCGTCTTGTTTAACTTGTGCCACATTGCGTTGCGTCGCTGGGTTGCTCCACATTTCTACGTTCATCGCTGGTGCAATGAACAAAGGAAGGTGAGCAGGGCGGGCGATGCAGAGTGTGGACAATAAATCGTCGCAAACACCGTGCGCTAATTTGTAAATGAAATTGGTGGTACAAGGCGTGATCAAGATGGCATCGGCATCGCGTGTCAGATCAATGTGCGGCATGTTGTTGGCGATGCGCGCATCCCACTGGTCGGTGTAGACGGTATTGCCCGACAAGGCTTGCATCGTCACTGGCGTAATAAATTGCGTGGCGCTTTGGGTCATAACGACTTGAACTTGTGCACCGAGCTTGCCTAAAGAACGGCACAGATCAGCCACCTTGTAGCAAGCTACACCACCTGTGAGACCTAGGACGATTTTTTTACCAGCGAGTCTTGAAATCATAATGTTCTTTCGTAAACTTTATAAAACGATTGAACCGCAGAGGCGCAGAGAGCGCAGAGACTTTTCTCAAAAAACTCGGCGTTCTCTGCGCCTCTGCGGCAAATGTTTTTTCATTTCTTCACTCTTCGTAACTCATCCAAAATAAACAAAGCAGCACCCAAACAGATCGCGCTGTCTGCTAAGTTGAACGCTGCGAAGTGGTAGGCGTCTTTGTAATGGAAATCCAAGAAGTCGATCACATGACCATACAACAAACGATCAATCACATTGCCAATAGCGCCGCCCATGATGAGCGCGAGTGACCAGCAAAATAGTTTTTGTGTGGCGTGTTTTTTGAGCAGCACCGTAATCACGATGGAAGCGATGACACCAATCGCTGTAAATAGATAACGCTGCCAGCCGCCTTCGTTGGCAAGAAAGCTAAATGCCGCGCCTTTGTTGTAGACCAAGGTTAAATTGAAAAACGACGTAACTTGATAAATCTCTGCGTATTGAAAGGTTTTTTCTATCGTGATCTTGGTGACCTGGTCGAGCAGAATCACGACCGCGGCGAGGCCTAGCCAGATGCCGAATAATCCGTTTGAGGATTTGGGTTTGCTTGAGAAGGTGTTGGTTTTTTTCGTGGCCA
>CAYXJI010000578.1:0-1548 GCA_964465175.1 uncultured Burkholderiaceae bacterium
GCACCGATGTATTTCCTGGCGCGAAAAGCTTTTCAGAACGCATGGGACAGCCGCCTTACGTAGAAGCCTATGGCGACCCCATCGCTGGCAAAAAAAACTTGCTTGGTTATGTCATGCTCTCAACCGACATTACCGACACCCCAGCCTATTCTGGCAAACCTGTCGTGACACTGATGGGCATGGATCTGAAAGGTCGTTTCGTTGGCATCAAAGTGCTCAAACACTCTGAACCGATTCTTTTGTTGGGCATCCCTGAATCAGCTCTGCTTAATTTCAATAAACAATATCTTGGTAAATCGGTCACCGATAAAATTGAGGTGGGTCAATCCCGCCCTGACGAAGGCGTGTTGGGTGTGGACGCCATCTCTGGCGCGACCGTCACCGTTATCGTGCAAAACCAGGTCATGATGGCCTCCGGCATGGCGATCGCCAGACAGACTGGTATCGTCGCACCGACGGTACGTGAACCTGCAAAATATGCGCTTAACGGCCGCCGTCTAACATGGGCCGAGTTGGTGAAACAAGGCAGTGTACAACGCCTGCTAGTTAAACCAGAACAAGTGGGCTTAGAAAAAAATGTCGTACCTTTTATTGAACTTTGGTTTGGTGATCTGAATCACCCAGATGTTGGCATCAGCCTGTTGGGGGAAAACAGTTTCAATAATTTACGTTCTCAGTTAAAGCCCGACGAGCACGCGCTATTCATCATCCGCACCGATGGCATAGAGTCCTTCAAAGGCTCAGGATTTGTGCGTGGTGGCATGTACGACCGGATTCAGGTCAAACAAGATGCTGACTCGTATACCTTCCGCGATCTCGATTATCTCAATCTCTATGGCATCGTCGCCGATGGCGCGCCGACTTACAACGAATCCGCCATTTTCATCATTCGCTCCAAAGCGTTTTCAACTGCCTATCCATGGAAATTATCTTTCCTCGGCAATCGGGTTGACCGTGCCACGGGTACACGCAGTTTCGCCAGTTTTGATGCTAAATATTGGTTAGCAGACGAGCTCTTACAAGGTGGTAGACCTGTAGTCGAAGAAGCGGCAGCACCCTATGTTCGTATCTGGAAATCACGTGCCATCGAAATTGGCTTGTTTTGTCTCTTATTGATCGTCGTCACCATCGCCTATGCTTATCGAGAAAAACTGACACGCATGTCGACTCACAAAAACAAATGGCCCGTGAATATTTTCAAATACAGCGCTTGGATCTTGAGTATCAGTTTTGTGGGTTTTGGTGTGATGGCACAACCCTCGATTACGCAAGTGCTGACCTGGTTTCACTCGCTATTATTTCAATGGACTTGGTCACTGTTTTTAACCGACCCCTTTATTTTTGTCTTTTGGATTTTCATCATTATCACGGTGTTCTTATTCGGACGCGGCTTGTTCTGCGGCTGGATGTGCCCATTTGGATCGATGTCAGAAGCGATCTACAAGATCGGAGAAAAAATTGGACTTAAACGTTTTCAAACTCATTTGCCACGATCCGTACATGACAAACTAAAATGGCTTAAGTACGCGATCTTCTTTGGACTACTGG
>CAYXJI010000579.1:0-1542 GCA_964465175.1 uncultured Burkholderiaceae bacterium
AATCGTTGTGGTCTATTGAGATACTGAATTCGGATTAAATCCGCGTTTCCCTAGCGCCGCATCGATATCAAATTCATGCAAAGTCTTATCGCGATAACTAATCGCTTTTAAGGGCAAAACTTCTAGACCATCCAACAGTGCGGCAGTCTCGTCGCGGCCATGGGTTTCAACTACACCGACCAAAACCGCTTCACCATTCTCAAGGAATTTATGCGCAGCAGACAACATCGCATAGGTTTTGCCGACGCCAGCGGAGGCGCCAAAATAAATGCGTAATTTGCCACGCGTTGCACGTCGCTCTTGCTCCTGCACGTGAGCGAGCAAGACATCTGGATCGGGGCGTTGGTTGGCGTTGATTCCCATAGCAATCTTTTCTAGTGTCGATCGAATTACTTGCTAGGCGAAAGTGCCAAATTCAATTGCAAGACATTCACACGCGGTTCGCCGAACAAACCCATCACCGGCTTTTGGGCGAATTGATCGACCAGTGCGCGCACCTGCGTTTCCGTCATTTTACGCTCACGCGCGATTCTTGGGACTTGATAATACGCAGCAGCCAAGCTGATTTCAGGATCGAGTCCACTAGCCGATGCCGTCACCAAATCCACTGGAATCGCCGCCGTATTACTAGGATCGGCGGCTTTCAAAGCCTCCACTCGGGCTTTCACATTCGCCAACTGCGCAGCATTGGTGGGGCCTAAATTCGAGCCACTTGAGTTCGCTGCATTATTCGCCATAGGACCGGTCGCCGATGGACGCCCCCAGAAAAACTGGGGAGCGTTGAAAGATTGTCCGATCAAACTAGAGCCGACCACTTTGCCGTCTTTCATGATCAAACTACCTTCAGCCTGATCATTAAAAGCGACTTTCGCAACGCCCGTCATGGCTAAGGGATAGACGATTCCCACTGCGACAGTCAAACCAGCAAACAGCATCACCGCTGAACGCAAGGTAGAAAGGATAGAGCTATTTGTATTCATGATGCTTCCTATTTTTAGATTTACGGGTCCAAGATCTTTATGTCGTGATACCGGACTTAATCACACTGCTATCTCGAATAAATTTCTTAACAGTTTTAGTTTGAAACTTCTTCACCCTAGCCCTCTCCCGCTGGCGGGAGAGGGGACATTGACACTTGCCTGAATTGACATCAAGTAGCCGCAACAAACTAAGCCAACTTCAACAAGGTCAAAATCATATCGATCAATTTAATCCCAACGAAAGGCAAGACGATACCGCCCAAACCATAGATCAAGAGATTCCGACGCAATAACAGGGATGCGCCGACCGCACGATATTTCACACCTTTTAATGCCAATGGAATCAGGAACACGATAATCAAAGCATTAAAGATCACTGCCGACATAATCGCGGAATTCGGGCTGGTCAATTGCATGATGTCTAGCGATTTCAATTGCGGATAAGTGGCAACGAAAGCTGCCGGAATAATGGCAAAATATTTGGCGATATCATTGGCAATCGAGAAGGTCGTCAAAGAACCGCGTGTCATCAGCATTTGCTTGCCGATCTCGACGATCTCTA
>CAYXJI010000580.1:0-1232 GCA_964465175.1 uncultured Burkholderiaceae bacterium
AACAAGCACTCTGCGCGATCTTATTTTTATACAAAGAAGTTCTACAGATAGAACTGCCTTGGATGGAACAAATAGGCAGACCAAAAACACAGCAGCGACTTCCGGTTGTATTCACTAAATTAGAAGTTCAAAGTATCTTACAAGAACTTAATCGTACCCACATTGAATATGGCCTATTTGCGAGTCTTTTGTACGGTACGGGAATGAGAATCATGGAGGCCGCTCGCTTACGTATAAAGGATATTGATTTTGATCATTCAGCAATCATCATTCGAGAGGCAAAAGGTGCAAAAGAGCGCGTAATCATGCTGCCCGACAGCTTACGGACGTCGATGCAGAATCAAATTCAACAAAGTAGAAGAATTTGGCGTGCCGATCTGGATGCACATATGAGTGGCGTTGAGATGCCTTTTGCCATCGATAAAAAGTATCCACAAGCAGGACACAGTTTGGCTTGGTTTTGGGTTTTTCCACAAGCAACTTATTCCACCGATCCTCGCAGCCGCATCGTACGACGGCATCATCTTTACACGCAAACCTTTCGGCGCGCATTTACGACCGCATTGAAGCAACTTAACTTACATAAACCTGCAACGCCACACACCTTGCGTCATAGTTTTGCTACTCACTTATTACAAAACGGTTGTGATATCCGTACAGTTCAAGACTTACTTGGGCACAGTGATGTGAGTACAACGATGATTTACACGCATGTTCTAAAAATTGCTACGGGTGTCCGCAGCCCACTTGATCACCTGTAATTGATTTTTTTGCAGAGCCCAAAATCAGCTATCACCTCAACTCGCCATATTTGATGCGTCAACAAGCTCGACTATCGATGCTAAGCCCATGATTTTTAAAATAAAACCGCTATTTTCAACTTTCTTCCTTGAAAAAGCCCCACCCCGCCCATATAATTAGCACTCAGCGAGAGAGAGTGCTAACAATTCGACTAGCATTTACTTTTAGCAACATATTCCCTTGTGGAATTGAGGGCTTGAAAGTGGCTTGTGTTGCTCCCATGTAGTGGGCTGCAGAGCACAAAGCGCAAAACACGCGAGCTCACATTTTTGCATTTTGTTTACTTTGGTAATTTTACTTTTGTAGAAATTAAATCTTCTTGCTCCAATACAAAATAACGCCCCATTAAGGCTGCAGTGTTTTTTGTTTTTGGTTGATAATATACTTTAAAAGTTGTATCGTGCTGAATAAGTTTTCCATTTTCTACAACA
>CAYXJI010000580.1:1242-1542 GCA_964465175.1 uncultured Burkholderiaceae bacterium
TCCCCTGCACGATCGCATTATCGTTAAACGTTTGGATCAAGAAACAAAAACAGCATCCGGTATCGTTTTGCCTGACGCAGCAGCTGAGAAACCAGATCAAGGTGAAGTACTGGCTGTCGGTAACGGCAAGGTATTGGAAGACGGCACAGTGCGCGCTTTAGAAGTTAAAGTCGGCGATCGCGTGTTGTTCGGTAAGTATTCTGGTCAAGCTGTCAAAGTTGACGGCAATGAAGTGTTGGTTATGCGTGAAGAAGATGTCTTCGCAATCGTTCAAAAATAATTGAACCGCGACCCATTCAC
>CAYXJI010000581.1:0-1536 GCA_964465175.1 uncultured Burkholderiaceae bacterium
ACATTGACGAAAGTAAATGGTCGTTTGGTTAAAGTATCCAGCTGGTATGATAACGAGTGGGGTTTCTCCAACCGTATGTTGGATACCACGGTTGCTTTGATGAGTGCGAAGTAATTGCTTGATGTTTCAATCACTTGCATGAAGTCATGACAAAAGCCCCGAACTTTCGGGGCTTTTGTTTGTCAATGATCTGTGTGCGCTAGGATTCCTCCGGGATTCTGCTAGTATTGTGCTTACCTTGTGCTTATGTAGTATCTATGTAGTTATTGAAGGAGTTACCATGAATTTAAATCCACGCAAATTGATCGCCGATAATAAGACTTTTTTATTCTTCGTCGCTGGCATGATTTTGATGCGCAGCGCTTTGGCGGATTGGTATGTGGTGCCATCTAGCTCTATGTACCCGCACTTATTAGAAGGCGATAGAGTGATCGCAAATCGCATCGCTTACGACATCAAAGTGCCATTTACGGATGTGATCTTGAAGCAAGTTGGTGAACCAGAACGCGGCGATATCGTGACGTTTAGTTCGCCTGCTGACGGCCTTCGTTTGATTAAGCGTGTGATTGGTTTGCCCGGCGATGTGATAGAGATGCGCGATCAAAAGTTGGTGATTAATGGACAAATTGCTGACTACGCTGAGGTGGCCGAGCCTGACCCAGCCCACTTGACACCGAAGCGTGAATATCCGAATCAGCAATTGATGTACACCGAAAAATTAGGCAGTTTTCAGCATAATATTTTAGTCATGCCCGAACGTCCTGCATTGCGTTCTTTTGACCCCGTGACGGTGCCTGCGGGTCACTACATGATGCTAGGTGATAATCGAGATAATAGTAACGATTCGCGTTTTTATGGCTTGGTGAAACGTGAGTTGATCACAGGACGCGTCAATCGTTTGATGTTTTCTTTGGACTACGACAATTATTATTTGCCACGGATTGAGCGCTTTGGTGCCAAATTAAACCAAATAATGCCTTAGGCTCGATTCTTATTTCGCCGTTTTAGCTACATAACCCAGTGCCGCTGAAATCTGTTCAGCGGTACTGACTAAATCGCCGAGCCAAGCTTCTTGCAAGCGATCCGCTGGGGCGGAAATCGACAAGCCAGCGATCATCTTGCCGCTATCATCATGGATGCCAGCCGCCATGCAGCGTACTCCCAACTCTAATTCTTCATTATCGCGCGCGTAGCCGTTACTGCGCACGGCGGCTAACTCACGTTCTAGTTTAGCGACATCGGTAATCGAATTTTTATTATGACCTGCTAAACCTGTACGCGTGATGTAAGCACGTAAAGCTTTGGGTTCATCAATGGATAAAAATATTTTACCGGTAGAGGTTAAATGCAGTGGCGCACGACCACCAATGGCACGCACGACTTGCATCCCTGAACGCTCAGAAAATGCACGGTCAATGTAGACAATTTCATCGCCTTGGCGCACCGAAAGATTAATCGTTTGATTGGTGATGCGATGTAGATTGCGCATAAACTCTAAAGCCGCTTCGCGCACATCCAAGCGGCTTTTGACGATAT
>CAYXJI010000582.1:0-1521 GCA_964465175.1 uncultured Burkholderiaceae bacterium
GTATTTGGGACTTTCTAGAAAAAGAATTGAAACGATAAGTCTTTACAGCATCACGTTTGTTTATTCGTAAACGCCACCAAAAATCTATCCATCGCAGCGAACAATATCTCAACGCTATAACCGGCTAAAAATGCTAGTGCAAAGGGAGACAGCGACTTAAACATGCCGTCACTTTGCTCTGGAATAATGAACCAAGCGAACACCATGCCACCCAAAGTGCCTAGATACAAACGAATCCGAAATCCTATATTGGACGCTTCCGAATAAGTGCGCGCCAAAATTTCCGAAGATAGCGTTCGCAACACATACACGCAAGTGCCGAGCAATCCATACAACAAGGGTAACAAATAACGTTGCAAGGCATCCAAAAGCAAATTGGACGACTGCAAAAGGATCGAATTATCATAAATGCGCTTTTCACCGGGATCATCCACTTCTATTTGTGGATTAGGCAAAAATATAGCCCAAATACGACTCCAAACATGTAAGGATTCGTAGCTGGCTTTTTTATGCAGAGAATAAGTTTCTTCCTGCGCTTTCAATGTCAATAAGCTGACGTCCTGTACCGCATTGCCACTACTGATTGCGCTATTGTCTGCGTCTTGATTGCCGACTTCTTGGCTAGCACTATCGCTTGCTTTTTTTACGGCACCATTATTTTTCGCCTGTACACCTTGTGCCTGAAGCCGAGCAGCCTGCCACTTTGCCTTTGACTCCGTATGCTTTTCGGTGACCATTTGAATATCGCCGGTAATCTGTTTTCCAAACAACCAATAAATCTGCATAATCAAAAGCGTGCCAAGTGTGACGATCGCCAAAATGGTATACCACCGCACGGCGCTCCGTGCCAAAGAACTTGGTGGAAATGTCCAAAATCGCTGTTTCCGTGTCTCGTTGTGTGGTGGGTCTATGACTGCCTGTAAGCTACTCACGGTCACTGGTGCCACGGCTTTTGCTAAGGTGTTATAGGCTAGCCAAAACGCCGTCTCGCCTTCATCGCGCATCGTTTCTTGTGCGTAGTCACTGCCGCTACTCACGATGACATGAATCACATTTGCTTCGATAGAAATGCCTCGCTCGGCCGCATACGCAACTAAAATTTGCGCATCGTGAATCGCAGCAGCTAAACGCTGATTATTGCGCGGCACGATGCTGGGCGGCACGCTGTTACATATCTCGGCCTCGGACAGAATGGCGGTTGGCGTTGGCGTTGGCGTTGGGTCTACATTTGGCGCATCATTCATCGTTTCACCTCAAAAGAAAATCTACAGGCCTTTCGTTTATTATCCGCTGTCGGGCAAAGTACAGGATCACCGTTTTCGTAGGTCAAATCCACGCGCCACCATCCGCTACTCAATTGCTCTTTACCACTCCAGACGCGCCAACTAAAAGCACCATCGGCGGCTAATTCATAGGAGAGTTTTTGCAGCGCATCTTTCCTTCCAACAGAAAGATCGACACTCAAACTTAGGGAAACGCAGATTTATTCCTAAATCTTGCGAACGATACTCGAACGCAAAA